>DASPNK010000001.1:0-3793 GCA_035626575.1 Planctomycetota bacterium
TCGCCGGCCGGCGCAGCGCGCACGCGACCGCGGCGGCGCCGACCAGCGCCGTCCACGCTTCGGCGGCGTACGAAGCCCCCTGACGCCAGCCGGCGGCGCGGCCGAGCGCGTCGAGCGGCGGGAACGAGGCGAGCATCCCGGCGAATGCGAGAGGGACGACCGCGACCAACGCCCCCCGGGTGACGCGCAGCGACGCGACGTGGATCACCGCGGCGACGCCGCGGATCACGTCGCGGCGTCCCCGAACAGCAACGCTTCGACCGCCGGGACGGACGGCTCGGGACCGTCCAGCGTCGCGCCTGCGCGCGCCGCCGCGTCGCGCAGCGCGTCGGCGGCCGCGTCCGGCCCGCCGCGGAGGGTGAACGCGCTCGCCCCGGTGCGGCGAGCGAGCTCGGCGGGCGTCCCGTCGAACGCCGCGCGTCCTCCGCGCAGCACGAGGATGCGGTCGGCCGCCGCCGCATCGGCGACGGCGTGCGTCGAGAACACCACGGCGCGCCCCCGCCCGCACGCCGCGCGGATCTCCTCGCGCAGGAGGCGCAGCCCGGCGGGGTCGAGCCCCGAGTCGGGCTCGTCGAGGATCCACAGCGGCGGGTCCGCCAGGCGGAGCCGCGCCAGTTCGAGACGCCTCCGCTGGCCCTTGCTCAGGGCGGCGACGCGTTTCTTGCCGAGCCCGCCGAGGCCGTAGCGCTCGGCGATCGGCCTCCACTCCCGGCAGGAGCGACCGCCGCCGTAGAGGCGGAGCAGGTAGCGCGCCGCTTCGTCGACGCCGAGGAACGGCTCCAGCGCGTCGCCTTCCGCGAGGTAGCCGATCTTCCGCCGCGTCGCGAACGCGCGCGGATCGGCGCCGAACGCCCGGACGACGCCGGCGCTCGGCGTCAGCTCGCCGGCGCACAGCCGGAGCGCGGTGGACTTGCCCGCGCCGTTCACCCCGAGCACCGCGGTCGCGGTCCCCGCTTCCGCGGCGAGGTCGAACGCCTCCAGCGCGGCGCGGCCGCGCCAGACGCGCGTCGCCGCGCGCGACTCGAGCAGGATCTCCGCCACGGCCGAATGCTACCGCGACGCGGCGCCTTGTCGGCCCGAAGCAGGGCGGCCTATCATCCGCCGCCCATGGCGAAGCTGGTGTTCACGTCGGGAGCGGAGACCGGCCGCGAAGTGGCCCTCACCGACTTCCAGGTCATCGGCCGCCTGCCGAACAACGCGGTCCCGATCCCCGACGACGTCGGCGCCTCGCGCCGGCACACGCGCGTCTACCGTCAGAAGGGCGCGTGGCTCGCCGTCGACCTCGGCTCCAAGAACGGAACGCTGGTCAACGGCGACCGGGTGGAGAAGGCCGAGCTGAAGGACGGCGACGTCCTCACGGTCGGCAACACGTCCTTCCGCTTCGTCGCGGGGCCGGAGGACTACGCTCCCGCCGCGGGCCCGCGCGTCGGCGCCGACGACGCCGTCGAGGTCGGCGGGAAGAAGGCCGTCGGCGAGAAGGCGCTGCTCGCGCGGAAAGACCGCGCCCCCGGCGCCGAAACGTCGACCTGGCTCCGCGGCGACCTCTCGCAGCGCCCGTTCCTCTTCCGCGCGCTGATGGGGCTCGGCGCGCTGCTCGTCGCGGCCGGCCTCTTCTACTGGGCCTACCGCGTTTCGGCGGGCGGCTGACGCGTCAGTCGACGGCGGGCGTCGCGACCACGCCGCCCGTCCGGGGCGCCGCACGCGACGTCGCCCGAGCCCGGAACTCCTGCGCGATGCCGACGAAGGTCCGCCAGTTGAGCGGGAACTCGAGGTACACGTGCGCGAGCGACAGGGCGAGCAGCGCGATGAAACCCTTCTGCCAGTCCCACGCGTAGAGCGCCGCCGACGCGATCCACGTCGCGAGGATCACCCCGAGGCGCCGTCGCGGCATCTCGTGCCAGCGGATGATCCCCGTCTTCGAGAACCAGTTCAGGTAGTGGTACGTGTACGCGAACGCCATGAAGCGCAGCACGGCGACCAACGACGCCAGGAGCTTCGGCCCGGGATCGGTCGGGAACCCGAGGGATCGCGCCGTCACCATCGCGAGCCCGTCGAACGAGCCGAGCTTTTCGTAGGTCGCCCTCTCCGGAAGCGCGCCGAAGCCGTCGTCGCCGTTGAAGAGGAGGAGCGCGCCGAGGCCGAGATGCACCGCCCACGCGGCGTAGCCGGTCAGGCTCCGCGACTTCTGGGAGCCGTAGAGCATGAAGCAGTTCGTGAACAGGAAAACGTGCACGAACGTGGAGAGGAAATAGATCAGGAACAGCCGCCACGGCTGCATCGGCCAGAGGAGCAGCCCGACGCCGAGGCCCGCCGCGGCGATCCACAGGCGCCGGGCGCCGTTCCGCACGAACGCCGCCGCGACCGTGGCGGCGACGATCCCGACCAGCAGCAGCTCGGTGACGTTGAGCGTCGTTCCGAAGAACGGCGCCGTCGGCGTCAGCGGCCGCATCGCTCGCCCTTCCGCGAGGGCGGCGGCCCGCTCCGCGGGCGCGACGTGGTTCGACCAGGCGTACAACGCGGCGGCCGCGACGGCGGCGATCGAAGGCGCGATCCAGAACCGCCGCCCGTGGGCGAACCACTTCTTGTCGTGAAGCCAGGAGATTTCGGTCAGGTAGTGCAGGGGCCCGAGGAACCCGTAGACGAAAAGAAACGTTTCGACCGGGTGCGACCACGCGACGGCCGCCGACAACCCCATCAGCACGATGTTGAGCAGGTTGACTTCGGCGACGCTCATGGGCCGGCATGTTGCCCCGCGGAGGGCGTCGGGCGCAAGCGCGCCAGCGAGGCCTCGAAGGCCTCCGCCGCTCGCATCGGGCTCCAAAGCGCCGCCCGGGCGCGGGCTTGGTGCGCGCGTCCGGCCCGCTCCAGCGCGCCTGCGAGGCAGGCCGCCCGCACATGCCGCGCGGCTTCGTCGACGTCGCCGACCGCGAAGTAATCGGCCGCCTCCCCGAGCGTCTCGCGATGGGCGGGGATGTCGGAAGCGACGACGCGCCCGCCCGCCGCCGCCGCCTCCAGCGGCGCGAGGCCGAACCCTTCGAGCCGCGACGGCGCCAGCACCGCCTCGGCGCGGAGGAAGAGCGCGTCGCGCACGGCGTCGTCGACCACGCCGAGATCCCGCACCGCGGGCGACCGCAACCGGCCGCGCCCCACCCGCACGACGACCACGCCGAGGTCGGCGATCGCCCGCGCGACGGCGGCGGCGAGCGCGTGGTCCTTCCGCGGTTCGGCGTGCCCCGCCACGAGGACGAACCGGCCGCCCAGGTCCGGCGGGGTCGCCGCCTTGAGCCGTTCGGCGTCGAGGACGTCGACGGCGTTCGGTACGACGTCGATCTTCCCTTCCGCGACCCCCGCCGCGCGAAGCGCCGCCGCGACCGTTTCCGACACGGCGTGCACGCGCGTCGCCGCGGCGGCGCCCGTCGCGAGCCAACGGCGGAAGAGCGCGCGGGAAGGCCCGAAGCGCTCAAGCCGGCGGAGGTCGTGCACGACCGCGATCAGCGCCGCCGGCGCGACGGGCGGCATGGGCCAGGTTTCGGCGACCACGACGTCGGGCGCGAACGCCCGCGCGGCTTCGGCGTGGCGGCGCCGCGCGGCGAACGCCCGGCGGAGCGCACCGCGCGCCGGACCTGCCGTTTCGAGCAGCCGGCATCCTCCGAGCGCGGCACGCGCGGCGGCGTCGAGCTCCGGCGCGTGCAGCACCGCGACGGCGCTCCCGCGCCGCGCCAGCTCGGGCGCAAGACGCAGCAGGCGCGTCTTCGTACCGGACGGCCCCGCGTCGAGGCTTCTCGCGTCGAAG
>DASPNK010000002.1:0-3349 GCA_035626575.1 Planctomycetota bacterium
GCTCCGCGCCGACCGTCGTGCCCACCTTCACCACGTCGTTCTTGCCGAACAGTTTCAGGATGCGGATCGCCTGCTTCGAGAGCGCGTCGATGCTCTTGAGCAGCGGCACCTTCTTGTCGAGCGCTTCGCCCGTCCAGCTGAGGAAGGCCGTCGGGATGACGAGCGTGGAGCCATTCGGATGCTCCATGATGTACGCGGGGCTGGTTGGGTCCCACGCGGTGTAGCCGCGCGCTTCGAATGTCGCGCGGATGCCGCCTGACGGGAACGAGCTGGCATCGGGCTCGCCCTTGATCAGTTCCTTGCCGCTGAACTCCGCCATCGCGCCGGTTCCGGTCGGCGAGACGAAGCTGTCATGCTTCTCGGCCGTCAGCCCGGTCATCGGCTGGAACCAGTGCGTGAAGTGCGTCGCGCCGCGCTCCACCGCCCATTCCTTCATGGCGTTGGCGACGACGTCGGCGAGCTGCAGGTCGAGCAGCGAGCCGGTCTCGATCATCGAGCGCAACGCCTTGTAGGCCGACTCGGGAAGGCGGCGCCGCATCTCCGCGTCGCCGAACACGTTCTTCCCGAAGAGCGCCGCCGCGGGCGCCTCCCGGTACGAACCCGTCGTCGTGGCCGGTTTCTTTGACAAGACGGCCTGCACGGCCGCACGACGCGCTTCCGCCGACATGAGCATCCTCGAAAGCGCCGCCGCGAAGCTCGCGCAACTCCGCGCCGGCGCCGATCCCGTCCGTGGGCGTCGAAGCCGTCCGCGCACGGCTTCACGCGGCCTCGTCGCCGCGACCCGGCGACTGTAGACACAACCGCGGGAGGAGGCCAGAACGCGCGGTTTCGCGGGCCGGCCGACGGTCGGCGACCGTCGGCCGCGCGTCGTGGAGAACCCGTGGGCGGACGGTGGACGGACTTCCGGGAGGCGACGTCCGCCGCAACGCGGGCGCGGCGCAACACCCCGAGACGCCTCGCGCTGCGCCGCGGCGATCCGCGCGGATCGAGCGTGGAAGAAAGCTTCGAAGCCGCGCCGCCGATCAGCGGTTCCGCAGCAGCGCGAGCGCGGAGCGGCCCTTGCCGACGCGGGCGACCTCGGGAAGCGGCGCCCCGGTGCGCGCGCGCAGTTCGTCGATTTCGCGCGCCCGCGTCACCACGTAGGTGCGTTCCGGGCGCGCGAGCTCCGTCGCGAGATCGCCGAGGTCCGGAGGGCGGTCCGCCGCGCGGTCGGACGCGATCTCATACCACGAGCCGACGTCGTAGCAGGGGATGAACTCGAGGCGCTCGCCGAGAAGCGTGCGCGAGAGCGTCAGCATGCGCGTGCGGTACGCGACGAGGCGGTCGACGCCGGAAGGCAGCACGGTGCGACGACCGCCGGGGCGGAGCTCCGGCGCGAGCGGCACGCCGCGGACCGCGGCGCCTTCCGTCTCGAGCGCGGAGAGCAACCCGCGCGCTTCGCCGCGGTCGCCCATCACGTCGTCCTGGCGGTCGAAGATGACGAGCGCCGCATGGAACGCGACGAGGAAGGCGACCGCGGCCGTTCCGACGGCGCGGATCGGAGCGTCGGCGCGCCCGCGCGCGGCGTCGCCGCGCCGCACCGCGATCAGCGCGGCGCCGAGAACGACCAGCGTCGCGGCCCACGGCGCGATCGACGCGCCGTGTTTCCCGGCGACCAGCGCGCCGCCGACCGCGAGAGGCGACAACGCGAGCCAGATCGTCGCGCGCAGCGCGAGCTTCGCGCCGCGCTCGAGGCCGTTGTGCGCCCAGCTCTCCACGCGGAGCGCGATCAGCGCGGCGCAGGCGGGGAAGATCGGCAGGAGGTAGGTCCACAGCTTGGACCGGCCGACGTGGAACATCACGAACGGCGCGACGATCCAGCAGAGGAGGAACTTCTCCGGCGGCGTCGCGCCGCGCCGGAACGCGCGTGCGCAGGACGCGGCGAAGAGCGGCGTCCACGGGAGAAGCCCGAGCGTGAAGATGACGGTGAAGAACCACCACGGCTGCCCGCGGCCGTGAGCGTCGCTGAAGTAGCGCTGCGAGACTTCGTCGTGCAGGTAGAACGACGCCAGGTCGGGGTGCCGCGCGGAGACCGCGAGGAACCACGGCAGGCCGACCGCGAGCGAGACGGCGAGGCCCGCGACGCCGAGGCCGAGGGCGCGCGCGACGCGCGACGGCGCCGCGCGGCGCCATGAGCGGTCCACGAGCGCCCAGGCGCCGAACGTCGCGGCGCAGATCAGGAGCGCGATCGGCCCCTTCACGAGCCAGCCGACGCCGAGCGCCAGCCAGCCGCCGAAGAACGCCCACGGTCGGAAGCGGCCGTCGACGTCGCGCACGACGACGAACGCCGCGACGGCGACGGTCGTGCACGCCGTGAGCAGCGCGTTGGGGTCGGCGGCGCGGAACAGGACGAACGGCTCCCCCGTCGCCGCGAGGATCGCGACGGCGAGGAGGCCGGCGCGCGGCGTCGCCAGGCGGCGCGTCAGCAGGTAGAGCGCGGCCAGCGTCACGCACCCCGCGAGCGCCGACGGCAGGCGCCCGGCGAAGCGCTCCATGCCGAAGACCCGGTAGGCGGCGGCGGCGGCCCACGTATGCCCCGGCGGTTTCGCCCAATGGGGGACGCCGCCGATGCGCGGGACCAGGAGGTCGCCGGTCAGCGCCATCTCCCGCGCCATCTCCGTGTAGCGGCCTTCGTCGGGGTTGAGGAGCCCGACGGCGCCGAGGTGCGCGCAGGTCGCGACGCACGCCAGCACGAAGACGATCCGGCCGCGACCGGCGGAGGGGGACGCCACGCGCGACGCTACGCGCGGCGACGGCGCGGCGCCATGGGCGCGCGGCGCACGCCGCACGCGAATCCGCGCCGGCGCGCGCCTCTGCAACCCTTGCCAGGACGCCCTCTCCCGCTCTATATGTCACCGGCCGCGCGGGTCGCCCGGGCGCGCCCTCCCGCTTCCGCCTCCCCCGCCCCGAGCCCTCGATGTACGGACGCCGCAAGGTCGACGACACGGTCCGCTACTGGAAAGCGGTCGCCTCGAACGCGCTCGCGGCCCGCGCGCCGGCGCTCTACGTGCGACTGACCGGCGAAACGGGCCGCGGGCGCGAGACGCGATCGCCGCAGCAGCTCGCCGACTACTTCCTCCGGTGCCGAGCCGAGCAGGACGCGGTCCTGGGGCTCGACGCCGCGACCGCGCCCGGCTTCTACCGCGACCTCGCGGTGATGGAGTACGGCCCGGGCGACTGCCCGGGGTTCGCGCTCTGCCATCTCGCCGCCGGCGCGCGCTCCGTGACCTGCGTCGACCGGTTCCCGCTCGTCAAGCTGTCGCCGCCCAACGTGGAGACGCTCCGCGCGCTGATGACGCGCTTCGGCGAC
>DASPNK010000003.1:0-4373 GCA_035626575.1 Planctomycetota bacterium
TCACGAGCGGGACGTCGGTACGGAACCAGCCGAGAAGGACGGCGCCCTTCAGGTCTTTCGCGAGGTGGCGGATCTTCGCCGGATCCGAGAATTCCCGCGTGGTGCGCGAAGCCGCGACCATCCACGACGCGCGGGCGGGAATCTGCTTCTCTTCGTTCCAGCCGCCCTTCTTGACCGCCGAATAGGTCGAGGCGTCTTCGAAGGCGATGCGCGGAAACCGGCTGCCCGCCTTCTTCTCGTCGGCCAGCGCTTCGCCGGTGTCGGAGAGCTTCGCTTCCCACGACTTGGCGGGCATGGCTTCGACCACGTCTTTACCTCGGACTTTCGAGGCCGCGCGCCGGAAGCCGACCGATTCGAACTTCGCTTCCCTCCCGATGCCGCGCCGCATCCAAGTAAGGATGAGCAGGTCGTTCGACAGGAAATGCCCGCCGCGCGCGGAGATCAGCTCGGGGCTGAAGCTCTCCTTGTCCTCCATGGGGAGGCATGCGGGACCCTTGTCCATCTCCCACTTCGGGTAGGCGACGAAGGGACTCGACGTCATCTCCATCGCGTTGCCGGCGAGGTCGTTGAACCCGAGCGCCGAACGCCCCTCTGCGAAGACGCCCACCGGCGTGACGCGCGGCAGCTTCTTCTGGTTGCCGCCCATCGGCGGCACGCCGCCGGTCTTTTCGTACATCGCCTTCACGCGCGGGTCGTCGCCCGCCGCGGCGTAGTTGACCTGCGCCTTCGCGCGGTCGAGCAGGTCGCCGAAGGGAAACTGTCGGCGCGTCTTCTCGCCCGCGCCGGGCGCGCGCGCCGCCGCCTCCCATTCGAATTCGGTCGGGACGCGCGCCCCGCACCACTTCGCGAACGCTTCCGCTTCGAGGTAGTTGATCCAGGTGACCGGGCAGTCTTCGGTGCCTTCGGCCGGCACCTTCGCCATCCCCGGGAACTCCTTCGACGGCGCGGCGGAGCGTCCCTGCGGCGCCGGCCTGCGCGGGCCGCCTTCGGGGTCGGGCGTTTTCATCGCGTCGGCGGGGTTCTCCGCCGAGACCCAGTGGGGCGGCGGGGCGGCGCCCGTGTCGCGGCAGTAGGCGGCCCACCAGCGGTTCGTCACCTCGTTGCGGTCGAGGTAGAAGCCCTCGAGCGTCACCGTGTGGCGGGGCGTTCCGTAGACCTGCGCCGGGAGCTTCTTGTCGGCCTTGTACCCGAGGGTCCCGAGGACCTTCGTCCAGACGTCCGGGTTCTCGCCGATCTCGTACTTCCCGCCGGGGACTTCGATCATCCCCGGAGGAATGCCGGCGACCGCGTTCTTCTCGGCTTCCTCGGCGTCCTCCCAACGGTTCCGCGCCGCGGCCCATTCCTGGGTGAACGTGCGGAGGTTCTTCTCATAGACCCCCGCGAGGACCTCGGTCCAGACCGCGTCGAAAGGGCGAGGCTCTCCGAAGATCTCGGTGACGGACTCGCCGAACACGGCGGCGGCGGCGAAGTCTTCGCCTTTGCGGATCGCTTCGGCGAGGTTCCGCGCGACGGGCTCGACGAGCAGTTCCGAGAGGTTGCGCCCCGCGTCCTTCAACGCCGCGAGGACGTCCTTGCGGAAGTCCTCGGGCACGGCGGCGACGGCCTTCGAGTCGGTCGGCGCGGTCGCCTTCAACGCCGCGGCGTGCTTCTTCGCCAGCGACTCGAGAAGGTCGGACACGGCGAGCCGGACGTCGGGCTTCTGAAGGTTCTCGAACTCGAGCTGGACCGCCGCCTTCTTCTTGGCGATGCGGTCCTGCTCCTCCTTGACCTTCTCCTCCGCTTCGGCCGCCGCCTTCTTCAGACGGGCGGTCGGGATCTGCGCGAACGCGGGGACGGCGAGCAACGGCCAGAGGACGGCCCACACGCAGGCCGTGAGGCCGCGCCATCGATCGATCATGCCGCTCGTCTCCGAGTCGAAGGGTGCCGGCGCCGAACGAAACGGGGGCCGGAGGAGGAAGGCGAGGTTAACCGGGTTCGCAGGGCAGACCTGTGGGTTGAGGGGCGCGAGGCCCGGTTCAAGGCAGCGTCGGGAGTGTAGTGATGTAGGCGCGGTCGACGCAAGAGGCGCGGTCCGTGCCGGGGGCGAAGCGCGGCGGCGCCGAAGCGCCGCCGCCGCGGAAGGTCCCGCCGCCCGACCGGGTTGGAACGGCGTCAGAGAACGATCGTTTGCGCGCCGTTGGACAATCTCAAGTCGCCGTCGCGATCGACGGTCGCCGCCTGGAAGTAGAGCGCGAGACCCGACAGGACGGGATCGACGGGGACCGGGATCGTCGCCGAGCCTTCTCCGCGGACGTCGGCGACGCCGGAAAAGAGCTCGAAGAACGGCGGCCCGAGCGCGAGCACGTAGGGCCCGACCGCGAAGGGACCCGGCACGACGGAGACGAACACGGCGTACGGCCGCCCGTGCTCGGCGCGGCGCACGCCGACCGTCGCCGACGCGCCCTGCGCGACGGTCGCGGGGAGGTCGAGCGCGAGGTCGTAGCCGGGAAGATCCTTGTAGACGTCGAGGCGCCCCGCGTTCTGCAGCGTGACGACGAGGCGCGACCCGTCGGGGAGGAACGCGGCGTCGTTGGGTTGCGAAGTCGCGCCGTGGTCGAGCATGGCGACGACCGCGAAGCTCGCGACGTCGACGAGCAGCGTGTCGCCGCCGGTGAGCGACGTCACCGCCGCCAGCGCGCCGTCGGGGGAGACGGCGAGACCGTGCAGCGTGTTGCTCGTCACCGACGGCGGCACGACCAGGGTCCGCACGACCGCGCCCGAGGCGAGGTCGGCTTCGAACAGGCGGATCGTCGTTCCGCCGTAAATCGGCAGGAGGACGCGGTCGCCCGCGATCACGACGGCTTCGTTCGCCGAGTGATAGACGAACGGCTGCGCCGGCGTCACCGGATGGAACACGGCCGACGTCGGGTTCGTCACGTCGACCTTGACGAAGCCCGCGTCGGACCGCGTGAAGCCGACGTCGTACTGCGTCGCGGGGAGCACCATCTCCGGGTAGGCGCGCCAGCTCGGGCGACCGCCGGCGCCGGGCACGACGAAGGATCCGACGAGCGTGCGGTACGTCGCGCTGGTCGGGTCGACGTCGATCACGTCCACGATGTCGCAACCTCCCGCGGTGGTGACGTACAGGCGCGTCTGGTCGGGGCTCAGCAGAAGACCGTAGGGGAAGGCGCCGAGGAAGACGGCGCCGAAACAGGGAGACAGCGTCACCGTCGCCCACGTCGTCGCCAGGTCGGGGGAGAGGCAGCTGATCGTGCCGTCGGTGCCGTTGGAGACGAACACCTCGCGCGCCGCGCCGGCGGCGTCGACGGCGACGGCGACCTCCTCGGGGTAGAGGCCGACGGTCTGCACGGCGACGATCGAGCCGGTCAGGACGTCGACTTTGAAGACGTCGTCGTTGTTCGCCGTCTGCGGCGACGCGAGAGAGAGATTCCCCGCGAGCGGCGCGTACACGTGGACGCCGTCGGGGTCGACGGCGAGACCGTAGGCCTTGTCGGGCGACGCGGGGTCGCCGTCGTCGAGCGGCACGGACCGCTCGAGGTTCTGCGCGCGGAGCGCGGGCGCGGCGAATGCGGACAGGAGCAGGAAGAGAAGGGCGGACGAACGCCCGCGGGCACGCTTGGGAACGACGCGCATCGGCTGTCTCCGAGGGGCGTCGCTCGCGCGGGCGCCCCGGATGGCCGAGGTCCTCGCGACCGACTTCCGCGCGGCGCACGGGGGATCCCCGCGCGCTTCGCCGACGCTCCCGACCTCGAGGAGCGATGAAGTCCTCTCCCCGGCCGGGTGCTCTGGCTCGCGACGCCCGAAGACGTCGCTCACAGTTGCGGGTCAGCGCCGGTCTTTCACCGGACTTCCCCCGACGGGCGTCGTCGCGCCGAAGCGCGCCGTCGCCCGCGGCCGCTGCTGCGGCTCGCCGCGAAGGGCCTGCGGTCCTCGCAGGCGGCGCGATGGTAGTCGCCGCGTCGCGCGAGGCAAGCGCGCCGCTCGCCCGGGCGGGCGCTCCCGACGCCGACGGGTCGCGTGAAAAGTTCGAGCTTCACGCCGCACGACGCCGACGTATCAGGAGATGCGACGGTCGACGCGCGGCGCCCCGGGGTAAACTCGCCGCGCTTCCGCCGACGCCGAGGCGCCCCGTTGAACGCAGCCGTCTCCGACGATCTCCCCGCCGCCCGCCCGGGCGTCTCCGCCTTCCGCGTCGTCGCGGAGGAGGCGGACCGGGGCCGCCGTCTGGACGTCGTGCTGGCCGACCGCCTGCCCGGCCGCTCCCGCACGCTGCTCAAGAAGACGGTGAAGGCCGGGAAGGTCCTGGTCGACGGCGCCCCCGCCAAACCGAGCCATAAGGTGGAGCCGGGGCAGGTGCTGGTCGGCGAGGTGGA
>DASPNK010000004.1:0-8174 GCA_035626575.1 Planctomycetota bacterium
GCGAGGCCGAGCCGATAGCCGGCGTCGACGCGCCGCGCGAACGCGCCGCCTCCCTGCTGGAGCGCCTTCTCGAACGCGGCGACCGCCTCCGCGGGCTTCTTCAGCTCAAGCCGCGCGAGGCCGAGGCGGTACCAGGCTTCGGCGGCCGACGCGTGACGCGGCGCCGCGGCGAGGAACGCCTCCAGCTCGCGGCTCGCCTCTTCGTGAAGCCCGCGCCGCTGGAGGCCGAGGCCGAGCTGCAGGCGCTCGTCGGCGGAGACGGGCGCGGCGTCCTGCGCCGCGAGCGGCGCCGCGGCGGCCGCGCAGCACAGGACGACGACGGCGAAACGAGGGGCGGCGGGACGGTGCGGCGTTGGGCGCATGGGACGCGGCTCGGGAACGGCGGGCGGACGCACGGCGGCGACGGCGCCTGCATACGACGGAACGATCGCATCGCTTCGCCGGCGTCGCTCGAAAAATGAAGACGCCCCTCCGCCGGCGCCGGACGGGGGTTCCGACTACCATGCGCGTCCATGCCGGGACCGCCGCCCGAAGGCGACGACGGCGCCGTCGCGTCCGCGCCGCCCGCCGCCGCGAGCCCCGTCGCGCCGACGCCGAACGCCCTTCCGCGCCGCCGCGGTCGGCGGATCCTCCTCCGCGTCCTCGCGGTCGTCGTCGGCGCGCCGTCGCTGCTCGCGGCGCTCTTCGTCTTCAACGGCCTCGTGCTCGCCTCGGGCGAGACGCCGCGCCTCGGCGAACTGGCCCACGCGGGCGAGCCGCCGCCCGCGTCGGGTCGCGAGGTGACGATCGTCGCCTACAACATCGCGAAGGCGTGGGCGCACCGGAGCGGATTGCGGTTCGCGTCCAGGGAGAAGGTGCGACGCACCCTCGACGAGATGGGGGCGCTCGTCGCCGAGCAGAAGCCCGACCTCGTCTTCCTGTCCGAGGCGCTCAAGGAATGCGGCCCCTGCGAGGTCGATCAGGTGCGGGCGATCGCCGACAAGGCCGGCCTCCGCTATTGGGCGTTCGGCGAGAACTACAACGTCGGGATCCCGTTCTTCAGGATCGCGGGCGGCAACGCGATCCTCTCGAGGTTTCCGCTGCGCGGCGTGAGCAACCTCCCGCTTCCCGGCCGCAAGCCGTTCTGGGTGACGACCAACAACCGGCGCTTTCTGCTGTGCGAGGCGGACGTCGGCGGACGGCCGCTGCTGCTCGGCGCGATGCACACCGATTCGTTCTCCGTTCGGAACAACGCCCGCCACACGGCGCGGATCCTCGAGCTGACCGCGGGGCGCGACCTCCTCCTCGCGGGCGACTACAACGCGCGGCCTCACGAGTCGTCGATGCTGGCGATCAAGGCGTCGGGGCGGTTCGTCGGCGCCATGGAGGGGCCCTGGACGCACAAGACCTACGGCCGCACGTCGCGCATCGACTACGTCCTCGCGCCGCCCGGGTGGACGCACCTCGAGACGCAGGTGATCGAGAACGACGTCTCCGACCACCGGCCGGTGGTCGCGCGCTTCCGCGTCCCCTGAGCGCCGCGTCAGGCCCCGCCGGACCGCGCGATGAGATGCACCGCGGTCGCCTTCACGGAGGCGACCACCTGGACGCCGGGCGCGAGGCCGAGCTCGGCCGCCGCGGAACGGGTGACGAGCGCGGAGAGCCGCGCGCCGCAATCCACCTCGACGCGGAGGAGCGCGCCTTCCGGGACGATCTCCGCCACGCGCCCCGGGAAACGGTTGCGCGCGCTGCTCGCCGGGGCGGCGGCGTCCTCCCGCGACAACGTCACGGCTTCGGCGCGCACGCAGACGTAGACGTCGCCGAGCCCCGGCTCCTCGACCGCGGCCGAAAGCGCCAGCGCCCCGACGCGCACGACGGCGACGCCGTCGCGCGTCGACTCGACGCGGCCGGGCGCCACGGTCTCCGCGCCGACGATGCGGGCGGCGGCGAGCGTCGCGGGCCGCGAGAAGACGACGTCCGCCGGGCCGCGCTGCACGATCCTCCCCGCTTCGACCACCGCGACCTCGTCGCCGAGCGCGAGGGCGTCGGTCGGGTCGTGCGTGACCAGCAGCGCGGGGCCGCCGAACGACGTCAGCACCGTCTTCAATGCGCGGCGCGCGTCGGCCCGCGAGCCCGCGTCGAGCGCCGACAGCGGTTCGTCGAGCAGCAGAAGCCGGGGGCGTCGCGCGAGCGCCCGCGCGAGAGCCACCCGCTGCTGCTGGCCGCCGGAAAGCGCATGGATCCGCCGGCGCTCGAGGCCGTCGAGGCCGAACGCGGCGAACAGTTCGGCGACGCGCGCGGAGCGCTCGGCGCGCGGGCGGTCCGCGAGGCCGAAGGCGACGTTCGCGCCGGCGTCGAGGTGCGGGAACAGCGCGAAATCCTGGAACAGGAAGCCGACGTCGCGGCGCGCCGGCGGGAGATGCACGCCGCTCGCCGAATCGAACCACACGTCGGCGCCGAAGCGCACGACGCCTTCGGCGGGTCGCTCCAACCCGGCCAGCGCGCGCAGGATCGTGGTCTTGCCCGACCCCGACGGCCCGAAGAGGACGAGCGTCCGCGCGACGCCGAGCGGGCCGTCGAGCGCGAACGCGATCTCGGGGCCTCCGACGCGCCGCACGACCGCGGCGGCGGACCAGTCCGACGTCGACGCGCCGCTCACCGCGCGCTCCCCCGCGGTACGAAGCGACCGGCGATCGCGAGCGCGACGGCCGACGCCGCGAGAAGGACGAGCGACGTCTTCGCGGCCGACCCGTAATCCATCGCCTGCACCTGGTCGAACACCGCGACGGAGAGCGTGCGGGTGACGCCGGGCGCGGCGCCGCCGAGCATGAGCACGACGCCGAACTCCCCCAGCGTGTGGGCGAACGTCAACGCGAGGCCCGCGGCGAGGCCGCGCGCGGCGAGCGGCAGCGTGACGCGGCGCCATGCGGAGGCGCGCGAGGCGCCGAGGCACCACGCCGCTTCGGCGTAACGGCGGTCCACGGCGGCGAACGCCGCGGTCCAGGGCCGCACCGCGACGGGCAGGTTGACGAGAGTCGCGCCGACGACGATGCCCGCGAAGGTGAACGGCAGGTCGCCGAAAAGCGCGCCGAACGGGCCTTCGCGGGAGAACGCGAGCAGCAGGTAGAAGCCGAGGACCACCGGCGGCAGCACCAGCGGCAGCGCGACGACGGTTTCGACGAGCGCCGCGACGCGCGAGCGCGAGCGCGCCAGCCACCACGCCAGCGGCAGTCCGACGGCGAGCAGGACCGCCGACACGACGGCCGCCAGCTTCGCCGAGACGAGGAGCGCGGCGAGGTCGATCACGTCAGGGCGCGGGCGGCCCGAAGCCGGCGTCGGCGAGCACGGCGCGCGCCGTCGACCCGCGAAGGAAGGCGGCGAAGGCGCGCGCCGCGGCGGGGTCGCCGGCCGACTTCAGGACGCAGCCCGCCTGCCGGACCGGCGGATGAAGGTCGGCGGGGACGTCGACGCGACGGCCTTTGGCCGCAAGCGGCCCGTGCGCGGCGACGGCGTGAGCGAGCACCGCCGCGTCGGCGGCGCCCGACTCGGCGAACTGCGCGGCCTGGGCGACGTTCGACCCGTAGACCAGTTTCGGCGCCGCGACGTGGTAGACGCCCGCGTTCTTCAGCGCCGCGATCGCCGCCCGCCCGTAGGGCGCGTGCGAAGGATCGGCGACGCTCGCTTTCACGATCGTCGCGTCGGCGAGCGCGGCGAGCCCGCGCGCGGCGACGTCCGCCGCGACGCGCTCCGACGTCCACACCACGAGGCGGCCGGTCGCGTAGTCGAAGGGCGCGCCGTCGACCAGCCCGTCGGCCGCGAGGCGCTCGGGGTACGCGCGGTCCGCGGAGAGCAACACGTCGAACGGCCCTCCCGCCGCGATCTGCGCGGCGAGCGAGCCCGAGGCGCCGTACGTGGCCTGCACCGACGTGCCGGGGCGCTCCGCGGCGAACGCGGTCGAAAGGCGGTCCAGCACGAACCTCAAATCCGCCGCCGCCGCGACGCGGACGACGCCGGCGACGGCACCGGGACGCGCGTCGCAGGCGATCAGGAGGAAGCCCGCCGCGAGGACCCGCGCCGTCGCCGCGCTCGAACCGGTCGTCGCCATGCGCCGACGATATCCGCCGACGGCTTCCCGCCGAACGGCGCGACCGGACGCGCCGCCCGACGACGACGAGCGCCGGAGGGGAGGTTCTCACGCCCCGCGAAGCGGAGCGACGAACCTGCTTCGCGGGACTTCGACCGAAGTCGGCGGCCGTACGGGCCTCGGAGGCCCGCGCGCGGCGCGCAGCGCCGCGTCGGAAAACCGAACGCCGCGCGGAGCGTCCGGCGAGCGCTGCGACCTTCGGCGTCGTCGTCAGAAGATGAGCGCCCACGCGAGGAGCGCGAGGGCGGCGTACTTGGCGGCGTAGTAGCCGACGCGGGTCTTCGCCTTGAAGCGGCGGCCCGCGGCGGCGGCGGCGCGGTAGGCGCCGAAGACGCGGTTCAGCGCGCCGACCGCTTCGTCGGGCGCGTTGCGCGCCGCGGCGGCCGGCATCACGCGACGGCAGACCCAGCGGTTGAGCGCGCGCATCGGCGCGGTCCGCAGCGGACGCTCGACGTCGGCGAAGAAGACGACGCGGGGCGCGTCGGCGCCGTTCCAGGCCTCGTGGACGAACGTCTCGTCGAACAGGGCGTCTTCGCCGTCGCGCCAGGAGTACGGCGCGCCGTCCACGTGCAGCACGCACGCGTCCGAGTTCGGCGTCGCGAGGCCGAGGTGGTAGCGGAGGACGCCGGCGAACGGGTCGCGATGGCGCCCGAGCCTGCCGCCCGGCGGCAGGACGCAGAAGAGCGCGGCGCGCACCGTCGGGATCTCGCGCAAGAGCGCGACGGTGCGCGGGCAGGCCGCCTCGGCCGACGGCAGCGGCGCGCCGTACCACTTGAGGTGGAAGCGCGACCATCCCCGCTTGAAGAACGTGTGGAAGGCGAGGTCTTCGGCGCCCGCTCCGTCGCCGAGGCCGCGCGTCGCCGCGCCGAGCGCAAGCGCCTCGTCCCGCAGCGTGCGCCACGCCGCGCGGAGCTTCGCAAGCTCCGGCAGCCGGTCGACGCGCAGGAAAGGGCCGCGCGGCACGGCCGACGCCAGGTACATGGCCGCGTTGTAGGGCGCGAGGAACGTGGTCGGGTCGAGGAGCTGCCTCAGCGGCCTCAAACGCACGGACCCGCGCAGGTGCACGTAGAGCGCCGCGGCGAGCCAGGACAGCAGCCGGACGTGACGGAGGTCGACGGCGAAGCCCATGACGCCGCGGGCATGTTCGACCTCGGACGCGTCAGCCGCAAGGCGGCGCGAGGTCGCCGCCCAACGTGCGCCGCAGGGCGCGCAGACCGCGCACGTACGCCTTCCGCACCGTCGCCTCCCCCGCGCGGAGGCGCGCCGCGATCTCGGCGGGCGCGAGGCCCTCGGTCGCGGCCAGCGTCAGGACCGCGCGTTGTCGCGGGCCGAGCCGCGCGATCGCGCGTCCGAGGCGCGCCGCGCGCTCTTCGGCCTCCAGCCCGCGGGCGGGGTCGTCGAAGCGCCCCGGCAGGAACTCGCAGTCGCGACCCTGCGCCGCGGTCGCGGGCCGCTCCGCGTCGCGACCGAGCGTCGCGCGCGCCGCGTCGGCGGCCGCGCGCACGACGACGACCCGCACGAACCTGCGGAAGGCCGCGTCGCCGATCCAGCGGAACCGGCCGCGGAGCACCGAGAGGCAGACCTCCTGCCACACGTCCTCCGCGTCGTGGGCCGCGCGCACGCGCGCCGCGAGCCGCCGGCGGATGACCGGCAGGAAGCGCCCGCGCAGCGCTTCGAGATGCGCCGCGAGCCGGTCCGCCGCGGGCGCGCCGGCGCCCTCCGTCCGCGACGGCGGTGGCGGCGACGGAAGCTCGGCGCGGGCGGCGTCGGAAGTCGACATCGAGGCGCCGCCGGGGCGACGCCCGCGCGGCCCTTCGAAGGCGACGGCCGTCGCCGCCCGTTACCCGGAAACTCCCGAGGCCGCGCTCAGCGGCCGGACGGCGACGGGTCCGCAGGACGCGTCGCCGCCGCGCCGGTTTCGATCTCGACCGTCGTCCGGGCGCCGGGCGGCGTCGTGACGACGGTCACGCCGCCCGGCCCGCCCCCGGGCGCTTTCGCGTACTTCGCCTCGAGGCGGTCGACGTAGCGTTGCGCCGACTCGTACGGCAGCGCGCGGAACGCCTCGCGATACCAGCGGTACCGGCCGAGGATCCCCGACTCGACGACGCCGACCAGGATCACCAGCAGGACGACGCTCCACAGAAGCCGCCGCGGCCACTTCGGGCGCTTCTCGGCGAAGGGGTCGGCGAGCGACCTCTCGGCGCCGGCCGGCAGCTTCGCCACGTCGGTGAGCGACGCCCCCAGCGGGATGTTCACCTTCACGCGGCCGTTCACCGCCCACCCGATGGAGTCGAGGATCGGGCCGAGGTTGCGCTGACGGAGCTTCAACCAGGCGATGGCCATCGACGGCCCGCTGATGAGCAGGATCACCGCCAGCACGCCGAGCGGCATGTAGAACTCGAGTTCGATGAACTTGCCGACGATGATCGACATCGCGGTGGTGATGCCGCCGACGGCGACGCCCATGGCGGCGATGACGCCCACGTCGAACTTCGACTTCGCCGGCGGCGGCTTCGGCGCGCCCTCGCCGGCGGTCGCCGAGTCGACGAGCGACGACCCGCCTCCGACGAGCAACGCGTCGGCCTCGGCGTCGGCCGCCGCGGCGCGCTTGGCGACCTGCGTCTCCACCCAGCGCAGGAAGCGCTTGTACGGCGCGAAGAACGCCTGCCCGACCGAGATCGGGTGATCGACGATGCGCGTGATCGTCGCGTCCCAGTCGCGCCCGCGCCGGTCGTAGAAGAGCCCGTTGCGGCCGACGACGAGATGGTCGGAGTCGCCGGCGGTGAACGCGCAGGCGACGGTCATCTTCTCCCCGCCGGGCCGGGTGAGGTCGCAATACGCCAGGTAGCTCGACGCCATCGTCGCCAGCGTCGCGGCGGTCTTGCCGGGGTCGGGCACGCGGAAGCACAGCTCGCAGCTGCGGCCGTCGAGGTAAAGCGTGCCGGCCTGGAAGACCGCGTCGCGTTTCCGGGCGTAGAAGTCGGAGAACGTGACGAAGTTGACCAGCAACCGATGCAGGTCGCGCACGTAGCGCGCGAGGCGCTCGACCTCGGTGATGGCGGAGATCTCCGGCGCCACCGCGGCGTCGGCCTCCGCCGCGGCGACCAGCGACCTCTCCGCGTCGCCCGCGAGGAGGTTCCGCACGCGGTCGACGCCGAGTTTCTCGGCCGACCCGCCGCGGCGCCCGCGCCGCCATTCGGCGTGGGGCGCATAGGCTCGGACGACGGCGCGCCAGGCCTCTTCGGTCAGCAGGTCGCGGTCTTCGAGCAGCTCGGCGTTCTTCGCGCGGAACTCCTCGACCGCGTCCGCCCACGCGGGGTTCAGCGCCTCGCGCAGGTGCAGCGGCTTTCCGGCGCCGATGCGGGCCAGCGGCAGCGTCTTGACCTCGTCGGACGAGATCGCGAGGTCGACGGCGGCGAGCTCGAGGTAGCGGCTCTCCTCGCCGTTGAGCTTCTCCTGCGCCCGCGGGTCGTAGGCCGCGAGGCGGCAGCGCGCGAAGTAGTCGTCGATCTTCGCGCGGACGGCCTCGTACGCCGCGAACGCGTCGTGGGTGCGCGCGCCGAGCGGGAGGATCCGCGCATCGGTCTCCGAGGCGGCCCACCAATCGGCGAACGCGCGACACTCCGCGAAGAAGCTCTCGACCTGGGTCCGGTTGAACCCGCGTTTCCCGCTGCGATCGTCCTGCCCGCCCGTGCACGCGACGACGTCGACCGCGGCCGCGCGCAGCGCGGGATCGTCGAACGCCTCGGGCGGCACGACGCCGTCGCCGTTCCAGCGCGCGACCTTGAAGAACTCGCCCGTGCGCGCCGCGTCGGCGACGGTGACCGCCGCGTCGCCGGGCCGCCCGAGGTTCTCGAGGATCATGCGCGCCGACGCCGCCAGACGCCGGCCTTCGACGGTCGCGGTCTCGATCGCGGAGATCGGCACGCCGTCCGTCTCCTGCACCAGGAGATCGAAGTCCTTCAACACGCGCGAGAGCCACTCGACGGCGGCGAGGATTTCCGGCGCGCGCACCCGGTCGTCGCCGTCCTGGTCGAGGAGGCCGAGCGTC
>DASPNK010000005.1:0-2621 GCA_035626575.1 Planctomycetota bacterium
GACCGTAATCGCGGCGCGGGCGATCTCAGGCTGCCACTTCAGCTCGAACTTGGCGTCGAACTCGAGATTCGACAGGTCGCGGAAGTTGACGTAGAGGACCTCGAACTCGCCCTCTTCCGGGATCTGCTCCTGCTGGCGGAACCCCTTCTGGGCGTCGTCGCGAAGCCACTTGTCCAGTTCGACGCGGTCTTCCGCGGACGCGCGCGGGTCCATCGGCGTGGCGATCGTCGTCCCGTCGAAGAAGACGAACTCGGCGCGCAGCTCCTCGTAGTCCGTCTTGAACTTCTCAAAGAGCTTCGCGTAGGTCGCGTCTTCGACCGGCGAGAGCGAGCCGCGGAAGCGCTTGATGGCGAACAGGTCGGCGAAAAACTCGCGGAAGGACGGCGCCCGCTTACGCCAGTCGGCCTCGGAGATCTCCTCGGCGCCGGTCGGCTTGACGAATGATTCGTTGTACGCGGTTCGGACCGCTTCGTCGGTCATCGTGAAGCCGCCCGCGCGGGCGGAGTCGCGCAGCACCAGATACGCCCAGAGGAGTTCGCGGGGCGATTCGACCTGGACGCCCAACTCGCGGGCGATCGGGTTCTGGCCGCGTTCGTCGAAGCTCACGGAAATGCGGTTCGCCTGCAGCATCTGCTGGAGCTCGGCGAGTTCGGCGTCGGTGACCGACGCCTTTTCGCCGGTGGGCAGCACGAAGGTCCCGAGCTCCTTCACCGGCCGCTCCGGCCGGAACGAGTCGGCGAGCAGCGCCCACGCTCCGAAGCCGACCATGAGGAACACGCACGTCCAGAGGACGGGCGCGCGGTACTTGTGCATGAGCGCGAACATCAGACTCTCCGGGTCGACGCGAAGGGGCTCAGGACGGACCGTCCGGAGCGAAGCGCGGAATGATAGGCCCCCGCGGGGGGGCGATCAACGAAACCTGCGCCCGCCGCCGAAGCGCGCGGACGCGGTTTGGAACGGGGATCCGCCGTTTCCCGCCCCCTCAGGCGGGCATTTCCTGGGCGAGGCGCTTCAGGTCGTCCAGGCCCGGCAGCTCGGCCGCCGAACGCAGGCCGAAGCGGCGCAGGAAGGTCTTGGTCACACCGTACTGGAACGGCTGCCCCGGCGCGTCGGCGCGGCCGACCGTCTTCACCAGCCCGCGCTCCACCAGCGTCCGGATGTGGGGCGCCGAGACGGCCCCGCGCACCGCGTCGACCTCGGCCCGCGTCACCGGCTGCTTGTAGGCGACGATCGCGAGAGTCTCGATCGCCGCGGGCGTGAGCTTCTCCTCGGCGCGCGTCTTCGCCGTGCGCGCGACGTAGGGCCAGTAGGTCTCGCGCGTCAGGAACTGCCACCCGCCCGCGACCTGCGCCAGCACGATGCCGCGGTCCTCGGCGGCGGTGCGCCGCGTGAGCACCTCGAGCGCTTCGAGAAGCACGGGCGTCGGCGTTTCTTCGCCGAGAATGCGGCGCAGCTGCACGAGCGGCAGCGGCTCGGGCGCCGCGAAGAGAACGCTTTCCAGGACCGGGACGAGCCCGAGCGCGTCGGCGGAGGGCTCGGAGGAGGCGGCGAGGTCGGTCATGGTGGCGTCGCGGCCCGCGGGCGCGCGGCTCAAAGGCTATCGTCCGACGTCACGTTGTAAAGGCGAAACGCCGCGAGCTGCCAGGCCACGCGCTCGAACGCGGACACCGGCTCCTTCGCCAGTCCCGCCTCGATCTCCGCCGCAACCGCGGGCCAGGGTTCGTCGCGCGCCGGCAGCCTGCGGAGGAGCTTGACCACGTCGTACTGGCGGCCGCCTTTGCCGTCGTCGACCGAGAGGACGCCGGTCCTTCCGCCCGGCTCGAGCGCGAACGCCTTTTCGGCGAGCGTCTCGTTGAGCGCTTCGCGGGCGACCGGCGGCAGCCGCCCGCCCTGGGCGGCGCTCTCGTGGACGGAGTGCGCCGCGGCGAGCGCGGCGAAATCGGCGCCCTGGTCGAGCTTCGACGCCAGCTCGCGGGCGAGCGCCTCGTCGCGGACCGCCAGCAGCTGGATCTCGACGCGCTCGGACTTCATCGCCTGGTAGCGGAGCACGCGGTCGCGCAACCAGCGCTCGCGGAGTTCCTCCTCCGTGCGGCGCGCCCACTCGGCGGGCGTGAGCTGCATCTCGTTCTTCAGGAAGCGCGCGACGTCGGCGTCTTTGCCGTAGGCGATGGTCGCTTCGTCGGCCAGGCGCGCGAAGGCCTTCTCGCGCTCCGCGGCGATCGCCTCCTCCGGCGGGACGATGCCGGCTCGGGCGGCTTCGCGTCGCACGATCTCCGCGACGACGAGGCGGGTGAGCACCATCCGCGCCTCCGACCGGTACATGCGGAAGAAGGCGCGGGCGACGTCGTCTCCCGTGATGGGCGCGCCGTCGACCGAGGCGAAGGCCGCGCCCCGCGCCGGCCCGGTCGCCGAGGGGACGGCGGGCGCCGGAGTCGGCGGAGGCGTCGGCGTGACGCCCGACGCGGCCGACGACGCCGCGCCGACCGACGCCGGACGCGACGGCGCCGCGGCGGGCGGCCGCGCATGTCGGGGTCCCGAGCACGCCGCAAGCGCCCCGCAAACGACGACGGCCGCCGCTCGGGCGAGCGACGGCCGTCGGCACCGGAGGTCGGTCACTTGTA
>DASPNK010000006.1:0-2269 GCA_035626575.1 Planctomycetota bacterium
GGGAGGAGTGCGAGACCACGTCGTTTTCGTCGTAGCGCACGTCGAGCGCGGGCTTGAACACCCGCACCTTCTGGCGCGCGATGACCGCGCGTCGCACACGGCGGATGAGCTCCTCGGTCTTGCCGGAGAACATGCTCCCGCAGACGACCTCGATGAAGCCCGATCCCGGCCGCCAGTAGACGCTCATCGCGCGGCGCCCGCCCGGCGAGCGGTCACTTCTTCTCCCAACGCAGAAGCTCCATCACCTGGGCGAGGCTGGAGGCCGCGCGGATCTCCTTGCGGAGGCGGTTCTCCCGCTCGAAGACGTCCATCGACCGGTTCGCGATCTCCACGGCGCGGGCCGCCGGCAGGACCACGACGCCGCTGTCGTCGCCGACCACCCAGTCGCCGGGGGCGACCGCCTGCCCGCCGACGACGACGGGGACGTTGATCTGGCCGAGGCCGCGCGGCTCGCCCGCGTTCGGGCACCAGTGGGAGGCGAACGCCGGGAACCCGAGGCGCCGGATGGCGTCGACGTCGCGGATCGCGCCGTCCACCACGACGCCGCCGAGCTTCCGCTGGAGGCAGGATTCGACCGCCAGTTCGCCCCACACCGCGGGCGGCTGCCCGCAGGCGTCGATCACGAGCACGTCGCCCTCTTCGGCGGCTTCGATGGCCTGCACCGGCTTGGCCCAGTCGCCGGGATAGGTGCGGACGGTGACCGCGCGCCCCGCCATGCGCAGGCCCGGCTGCACCGGCAGGATCCCGCGCAGCGCGCCCGCGCGATGCATCGCGTCGGAGATGTTGCAGGTGGAGACCTGCATCAGCAGTGCGCGCAGATCGTCCGCGCCGACGCGCTTGAAAAGCGTGGTCCGGACCGCTTCGCCGGTCCGCATGGCGCGCTTGATGGCGCGGGCGGCCTCGGTCGCGTTCTCCGCCTTGGTGATCGCGCCGCCGACGACGACCGTGGCCGCCCCCGCCGAGACCGCGCGCGCCGCGGTCTCGGAGTTGATGCCGCCCGCGACGGAGACCGGCAGCCCGACCGCCGCCGCGACCGCGGTCAGCGTCGCGAACGGGTCCTTGCCGGACATCTGGTCGTCGATCGGGCAATGCACCGACACGAACGCCGCGCCCATCGCCTCGACTTCGCGGGCGCGCGCCACGGGATCGGCGACGCCGACGAGGTCGACGCCCACCTGCACGCCGTGGTTGCGCCCCGCTTCGACCGCGTCGCGGACGGTGCCGTCGCTCGCCGCCCCGAGGACCATGACGGCGGAGGCGCCGGCCTTCGCCGCCATCTCCGTCTCCATGCGGCCCGCGTCCATGGTCTTCATGTCCGCCACCACCGGGACGCCGGGGAACGCGGCCCGGAGGCGGCGGACCGCGTCGAGCCCTTCGCTCTTGATGAGGGGGGTCCCCGCTTCGATCCAGTCGACCCCGCCTTCGACCGCCTCCCGCGCCACCCGGAGGGCCTGCGCCAGATTGGCCTCGTCGAGGGCGAGCTGGAGTCGGGAGGTCGCTGCGTCGGTCATCGGCGTGGTCGTCGCGCGGTCGCGCCGCGCCTCCGAAGGAGGCCGATGGTAGCAGCGGACGTCGCGCCGAACGCGCGCCGCCCGCGGGGCTTCAGATGCCCACGGGGAGGCCGACGCGGACGCGATGCACCGGCTCCTCTTCGTTCACGAGGGAGCGCGCGTCGCCGGGGTCCTCGCCGGTCTGGGCCAGAAAGCGGCGCCACAGCTCGGAGACCAGCTCGAGGTAGGCCTCTTTGGTCTCCTCCGCCAGCTCGGCGCGGCCGGCCGCCATCGTCGAGTGCCCGCCGCCCACGCCGCGGCCCTCCAGCACCTTCTTGACCAGCACCCCCGCGTCGTTGTCCATGCGGTTGGTGCGGACCGAGCAGTAAACGCGCCCCTCGTGGTAGCCGAAGCAGGCGGACCACTCGGCGCCCTCCACGCGGATGAGCCGGTCTGCGATCTCGGCCACCATGTCGGGATAAGAGACGTGCCCCAGCTCGGTGAGGACGATGCGCTTGTAGATCACGGCGCGCCCGAGGCCCTTGCGCAGTTCCTCGAAGTACGCCGTCGAGAGCGGCGGGTTCTGGATGCGGCCGAGCAGGTCGCGGTCGACGCGGCGCAGGAGCCACTCGATGGCCCGCACGTCGGTCTCGAAGGCGCGGCGCGTGAGGTCGAGCGTGTCGGTCTTGATGCCGTAGTAAAGGCCGGTCGCCGTGAGCCGGTCGGGCGGGACGCCGAAGGCCTTCAGGTACTCGACGAGGATGGTGCAGGTCGAGCCG
>DASPNK010000007.1:0-2046 GCA_035626575.1 Planctomycetota bacterium
CGCGCTCGGCCCGTTCGACTACGACGGGCCGGTCCGCACGAAGAGCCTCTGGTGGGCGGAAGGCGTCACGAACTACTACACCAACGTCCTCCTGGCGCGCGCGGGCCTGATGTCGGAGGCGGAGTTCCTCGCGGGGTATCGGAACCTGCTGGCGTCGTACGTCAACAATCCGGCGACGCGGACGTTTTCGCCCGAAGAGACGTCGTGGACGGTGTGGGACGGCCCGTATCTGCAGGGGCCGGTCAACTATTACGACCAGGGCGAAGTCCTCGGCCTCCTGATGGACGCCGAGATCCGCGCCGCGACCGACGGGCGCCGCTCCCTCGACGACGCGGTCCGCCTCCTTTACCGGCGGTTCTCCGGCGCGCGCGGCTTCCAGTCGGAAGACCTGATCGTCGGCATCCGCGACGCGACGGGCGTCGACCTCCACGCGTTCTTCCTCGATCACGTGTCGGGCGCGAAGGAGCCCGACTGGACCCGCGCCTTCGCGCACCTCGGGGTGCGCTTCGACGCATTGCCCAGGCTCGCGCCCGCGCTCACGTTGACGGGTCGGTCGCGCGAGGACGGCGGGATCGAAGTGACCGAGGTTCCCGCGGGGTCGACCGCCGAACGGTTCGGACTGCGCGCCGGCGACGTGATCACGACGGTCGACGGCAAGCCCGCGACCACGACGGGCGCCTTCGCGCGCCGCGTCCGGGAACTCGGGGCGGGGGCGGAGCTGAAGGCGACGGTGCGCCGCGACGGCAAGGAGACGGCGCTGGTCGGAACGCTGGAGCCGACGGGCGAGCTGGCGAAGGCGCCGCTCCGCGCGGACCCGGAGAGCCGCGGTCCGCGCCTCGGTCGTCTTCCGGCCGGCGCGGCGCTCGACGAAGCGGGGTTCGCCGCCGGCGACGTGCTCGTCCGGATCGGCGACGTCGAGGTCGCCGACGTCGACGCGGCGAAGCGCGCCCTCGCGGCGGTCAAGGTCGGCGATCGCGTCCGCGTCGTCGCGCGTCGCGGCGACGTCACGGTGCAGGCCGACGTGCCGTCGAAGCCGTGGATCGTCCGCGACGTCGTGCTGGACATCGACCCCGAGGCGCCGCCGGCCCGGCATGCGCTCCGTCGCGCGCTGCTCGGCGTGAAGCCGACCGCGCCCGCGTCCGTCGCGCCCGCGCGCAAGGCGGGCTGATGGCGCCGAATCACCGCCTCCGGCTCATCGAGCCGCGGGACGACGCCGAAGTCGCGCGACTTATCCGGGACGTCATGACGGAGCACGGCGCCGTCGGTCCCGGATACTCGATCGAGGACCCCGAGGTGGACGCGATGTCGCGGTGGTATCCGCCGCCCGACGCCGCGTACTGGGTGGCGACCGGCGACGACGACGTGCCGCTCGGCGCCGGCGGCTTCGCCAGGCTCGTCGGAACCGCTCCCGAAGACGCCGTCTGCGAGCTTCGGAAGATGTACTTCCGACCGGCGTTGCGCGGCCTCGGGCTCGGCCGCCGCCTGCTCGACCTCGCCATGTCGACCGCCCGCGCCGCCGGCTACCGCACGATGTACCTGGAGACGCTGGCGTCCATGGCCGACGCCGAGCGGCTCTATCGCGCGGCAGGGTTCGCGCCGCGCTGCGCGCCGATGGGCGCCACCGGGCACGGAGGATGCGACCGCTGGTACTCGAAGCCGCTTTGACGCGGCGGCGCCGCGCCGACTGATAACGTCGCGGCCGCATGACCGATCTGCAGCGCCTCGGCGACTACGAGATCGTCCGCGAGGTCGGCCGCGGCGGCATGGGCGTGGTCTACGACGCGCGGAACGTCCGCCTCAACGGCAAGCGCGTCGCGCTGAAGATCATCCTCTCCGCGGGCCGCACGCCGCTCGCGGCCGAGCGGTTCCGTCGCGAAGCGAACTCCGCCGCGCGCCTCGTCCATCCCGGGATCGTGCAGGTCTACGACTTCGGCGAGGCGGAGGGGCGGCCCTACATCGCCATGGAGTTCGTCGACGGGCGCCCGCTCGACGGCCTGATCGGCGCCGGCGCGCCGGCGGAGGAGACGTCGGGCGAAGAGGCCACGG
>DASPNK010000008.1:0-2011 GCA_035626575.1 Planctomycetota bacterium
CGCGGAGGAGCGCCGGCGCGGCGCCGGATGTATACGCGGGCGATCGCGGCGCGTCCGCGACCAACGTCGCGGGAGCGACGCCTGCGGCCGCCGGCGCCGGGTCGGCGCCGGCGAGCTTCCAGGCGCTCGCGCCCGCTGCGATCGCGAGGGTGAGCGAAGCGACGAACCGGCGGCGCGTCGCGGCGCGCGTCGCGGCCTCGATCCAACGCGTCGGTCGCGCGAGCGACGAGGGCGGGCCGCCGACGTCGGCGCCGCCGAGGCGCGGTAGAAGCGCGATCAGCGTCGCCTCCGACGTGCGGCCGCGACCCGCGCGCTCCAGACGATCCTTCAACGCGACGCGCGCGTCGTGCAGGCGTCGGCCGATCGTCCCGACGGGCTCCCCGAGGACGTGGCCGAGCTCGCGGTAACTCAGGTCTTCCACATAGCGGAGGTGCAGCAGCGCGCGGTCGACCGGCTCCAACGCGGCGAGCCCGGAGTCCAGCCAGTCCCGCAGCTCGGCCGTCGACGCCGGATCGGCGACGTGCGGCCGCTCCGGAACTTCGGCTTGCAGATCCCGCGACGCGCGGCGTCGCACTTCGAGCGCCTTGGTCCACGCCACCTGAAGCGCGAACGACACGGGGCGCCGGAGCCGGAGCCCCGCGCGGAGGCGCTCCATCACCGCGAGGAGCGTTTCGGACGCCGCGTCTTCGGCGAGCGCGGGCTCGGCGACGAGGCGGCGGACGAACCGCCGCACCGGATTTCGGACCACGAGCAGGAGGGCCTCTTCGTCGAGCCCCGGACGGTCTTCGGCCGCACGCATGCGCCTCAAGTATGCAGGGCGCGGCCGCGAGCCCTCGCCCGAAAAAAATCGCCCGCCCGAAAGTCCCGCGAAGAAAACCGCCGCCCGTCCCTCTCTCTTCAGGCGACGCTTCGCCCGGACCCGCCTTCGGGGTCGGCCGGCGCGGCGCCGACCTCGCATCCTTCGACCGGCGGCTCGACCGGGGAGTCTCAACGATGAAGTTCTCGCAAGCGCTCGTTCCGTTCGCCCTCGTCTCGGCCTTCGCGGCGTCGGCCGCGGCCCAGTCCGGTTCGCCCGTCGTGAACGGAAGCTTCGAAGCCGATGCGAACAACGCCGAGCCTTCGGGGTGGATGACCACCGGCGGCGTCTCGTACGTCACGAACGTGCCCGACGGCCTCTTTCCGACGTCGGGGTCGAAGTACCTGGTCGTCGACGTCACCGACGGCATCGGACCGACGCTTCCCGGCCACGGCCCGCACTGCTGGAACTGCGGCGGACAGGTGCGGCAATACGTCGTGCGGCCGGCGGGGGAACGCTGCTTCCTCTCGCTCGACTGGGATTTCCTTCCGACGGAAGACGCGTATCCCGGCTTCTACAACGACTTCCTGTCGATCGACGTGGTCCACGGCGTCACCGAGTCGCTGATCGCGAACGTCGTGTACATCGACACCGGGATGACGGCTGGTGCGATCCCGTACACGAACGTGCCGGGCGCGGCGGGAGGGCAGATCACCTGGCTGCCCCCGCAGTCGATCGTCTTCCCGGGCACGACCGCGACGCCCGCGCCCGCCGGGCCGAAGCGCGCGGTCGTCGACCTGAGCTCGGTTCCGGTCGGCACGTCGATGCGCATCGACGTCTTCGTGGGCAACGTGGGCGACAGCTACATCCCGTCGAAGGCGTACGTCGACAACGTCGTTCTCTCCGGCGGCAAGCCGAACTTCGACGGCGGCGCCGCCGCGCTGCGGGTCCTCGGCTCGGCGCACGCCGACGGGACCTTCGCCGACGGCGACTGGAGCGACGACGCGCTCCCGGGCGCGCCGTACGTCTTCCGCGCGGCGCCGGGGCAGCATCTGAGCTTCCGCGCGCGCGGCGAGGCGGGCCTCGCGTGGGCGATGATCCTCGCCGCCCCGCTCGACATGGGCGTGCCGACGGCGTTCGGGCAGATCAACGTGGACGTGTTCTCGGCGCCGTTCCTTTTCCTGGCGAACGGTTTCCCGGGCGGCGGGGGCGGCG
>DASPNK010000009.1:0-3160 GCA_035626575.1 Planctomycetota bacterium
GAAGGCGTTGAGGAACGCGGCGGCGCCGCGTGGGTCCTCGGCGACGAGGGCGGGCCATTCGCGACCGTCCCAGCGGCCGAAGTCCCGCTCGCGCAGGTCGCGGCGCGCGGCGTGCGGGCAGTCGGCCAGCGCGGCGACGCGCGCGGCCGTGCCTTCGCAGCGACGGCGGTCCGAAGAGAGGACCTTCGCGGGTCGGAAACGGGCGAGCGTCTCGACGGCCTTCGCTTCCCGTTCCGCGGCGGCGGGATCGAGGGCGGCGTCGGTTCTGCCGACCGCAGCCAACGCGTACCGGGGCTCGAGGTCGCCGTGCCTCAGGCACACCAGGGTCGCGAACGGCGGGCGGCCGGAGAGGGGCATCGGTCGCGAGGTTACCGCGCCGGGGCCGTGCGCGGCGCGTCGCACGACGCGGTCTTCCTGCGCCGCGATCTGGTCGGCGTCCGCCGCGGGACCTACACTCCGCCGCGACCTTCGCCGGGGGCGGCGGAGGGTCGATCCGACCGTCCGGGGAGCGGACCGCGCCGACGGCGCGGCCGACGAGTCCATGACCGAAAACCCGTTGATGCACGACGAAGGCGCCGCGCGCGCCGCGACCGAGGCTCCGTCGCCGGAGCCCGTCGCCGCGGGCGCGCGACCGCGCGGCGCGAAGGGCGCGCCGCGCGCCGTCGAAACCGCCGAGTCGATGGCGGTGCGGCAGCGCGAGATCTCCATCTCGGAGTTCTTCGCGAAGAACCGGCACCTCCTCGGGTTCGACAGCCCGCGGAAGGCGCTCCTCACCACGGTGAAGGAGGCCGTCGACAACTCGCTCGACGCCTGCGAAGAGGCGGGACTTCTGCCGGAGCTGTACGTCGAGCTTCAACCGGTACCCGGCGAGGAAGACCGCTACCGCGTGGTGGTCGAAGACAACGGGCCGGGCATCGTGAAGGCCCAGATCGGGAAGATCTTCGGCAAGCTCCTCTACGGGTCGAAATTCCACCGCCTGCGGCAGTCGCGCGGGCAGCAGGGCATCGGCATCTCGGCCGCGGGCATGTACGGCCAGCTCACCACCGGCGAGCCGATGGTGATCACGTCGCGCACCGGAAAGGGGCGGCCGGCCATCCGCGTCGAGATGCGGCTCGACACCCTGAAGAACCAGCCCGAGATCCTGAAGGAGCAGGAGCTCGACTGGGACCGCGAGCGCGGTACGCGGGTCGAGATCGAGCTGGCCGGCAAGTACCTCAAGGGCAGGCAGTCGGTCGACGAGTATCTCGCGCTCACCGCGGTGGCGAACCCTCACTGCGAGATCGCCTACAAGCCGCCGACCGAAGACGTCGTCATCTATCGCCGCGCCACGACGGAAATGCCGGCGGAGCCGCAGGAGATCCTGCCGCACCCGCACGGCGTCGAGCTGGGCGTCCTGATCAAGCTGCTGAAGACGTCGCAGGCGCGGCGGCTGTCGGCCGCGTTGAAGGAATGTTTCTGCCGCGTCAGCGACAAGGTCGCCGACGAGTTCTGCCGCGCGGCGAAACTCTCGCCCGACGCGAAGCCCGGCGCGATCGCGGTGCGCGAGGCCGACGCGCTCTACAAGGCCATTCAGACGGTGAAGGTCCTGGCGCCGCCCGTCGATTGCCTCGTGCCGGTGGGGCAGGACCTCATCCTCGAAGGGATGAAAAAGGAAGTCGACGCCGACTTCTTCGCCGCCATCACCCGTCCGCCGAAGGTGTATCGCGGCAATCCGTTCCTCATCGAGGTGGGCATCGCGCTCGGCGGGAACCTGCCGGCTGACGACCTCGCGCGCGTGATGCGCTTCGCCAATCGCGTGCCGCTGCAGTACCAGCCGGGCGCCTGCGCGATCACCAAGGCGGTGATGAGCGTCGACTGGAAGAACTACGGCCTCCAGCAGAGCAAAGGCGCCCTGCCGACGGGACCGGTGGTGATCCTCGTGCACGTGGCGTCCGTGTGGGTGCCGTTCACGTCGGAGTCGAAGGAGGCGATCGCGTCGTACGACGAGATCGTGTCCGAGATGCGCCTCGGCCTGATGGAGTGCGGGCGCAAGCTCGGCATCTTCCTCAACCGGAGGAAGCGCGAAGCCGACGAGCTCAAGAAGCGCTCGTACATCGACAAGTACATTCCGCAGATCGGCATCGCCCTGCAGGACATCCTCAATCTCGCCGACGCGAAGCGCGACGAGGCGACGGCGTCGCTGAAGGACGTGCTGGAACGGAGCCGCAAGCCGTGAGCGCCGCAGACGGAAACGGGGGGAACGGTTCGAAGGGCGGCGGGAGCGGCCCGGCGGACGGCGGCGCGCCGCGCGGACGGCGGCCTCGCAAAGGGAAATCGAAGAGCGGCGACGACGGCGGCGGCCTGTTCGACGGTCCGGGCCCGACGGGCGCAGGAGACGCCGACCGCCCGTCCGAGGTCGACGCGCCCCTCCGCCGCAAGGAAGGCGAGGCGTCCTTCGCGGTCCGCGAGCGGGCGTTCAGGAACGACCCGGTTCTCGCCGAGCCGGAGTTGCCCGAAGACGAAGGGTTGCCTCCGGGCGTCGATCCCGAGCGCCACCGGAAAACGCTTCGGGCGCGCGAGGCCGCGCTGAAGAAGGGCGGCGGGAAGAAGGAGCTGAAAGCGCTCGGCTGCATCGAGAAGACGGCCGACGGCGTCTACCGCACGATCCTCGACGGCGAGAAGCCCGACCTGAAGATGCCGGTGCGCGCGCTGTCGAACGTCAAGTACCAGGGCAAGAAGGACAGCTACTTCGAGCTCGGTCGCCAGAAGAAGACGCGCACCCTCACGGTCAACACCGTGAAGACCTTCGCGCAGACCCTTCGGATGATGTCGCTCTCGAAGGAGATGGTCGTCGAAGACACCTTCGCGACGAAGCGAGACGCCTACTACCAGAGCAAGAACTGGAACGAGGCGCGCTTCGACGAGCAGCCCGAGTCGGACGCCGTGATGGACGACATCGAGGCGATGTTCAGCCTCGACGGAGTGACCCGCGAGGAGCTGCGCTTTTATCCCGAAGAGCACGGCGGCGCGGTGGCGGGCGAGCTGATCGTGATCGACCGCGACCGCACGACCGGCGGCACGCTGCGCATCGACTGCACGAAATTCGGCTCGGGCGCCTACACGATCCCGTGTTCGGTCGAGCACCTGAAGTTCGAGACCAAGGCGGACTTCATCCTCGCCA
>DASPNK010000010.1:0-5259 GCA_035626575.1 Planctomycetota bacterium
CGACGCGCGTGCGCGTCAACGCCGTGCAGGTCGGGCCGTACGTCTTCGACGCGATCACCTCGGGCGGCGGCGTCGGCGACCTGACGGTGATCGGCGTGCCGCTGGCGGGGTCCCCCACGGCGATCCATGGCTACACGTTCATCTCGTTCACGCCCGCGACTCCGACCGGCTCCGGACCGGCGTTCGGCCTGCTCCCCGACGCCGGGTTCTGGCAGATCGCCGTGATGCCGGCGGGCGTGGGCAACCCGCTGCACTTCATCTACGCGCCGGGCATCTACCCGAACGTGCCGTTCTCGGTCCCCGCGGGCGCGTTGAGCTTCCTCGCGGGATTCACCGCCGACTTCGTTCAGGTGAACTTCGACGCCAACTTCAACCTCGTGCTCTGGAGCAACGTCGACAGCGTGACCTTCTGACCGGAGAACGCGCGCATCGACGCGCGTCGCGGCCGCGCATCGCACCGCCGATGCGCGGCCGCTTTCGTTGCTCCGCGGCGATTCCACGTCGCGCCGCGCGGATCCCGCGCCGCGCCGTCGGGGTCGCCCGTCGCCTCCGCGCCGCGCTACACTCCCGCACCCCCTCGGGACCATCCATGAGCATCTTCAAGGCCTACGACGTCCGCGGGCTCTACGGCAGCGAGTTGAACGAGGCGCTGGCGCGGAAAATCGGCGCCGCGTTCGTGCGGGTCACGGGGGCGAAGTCCCTCGTCGTGGGCCGCGACATGCGCGAGAGCGCGCCGAAGATCGCCGACGCGTTCATCGACGGCGCCGCGCGGTCGGGCGCGGCGGTGACGCGCATCGGCCTCGCCTCGACGCCGATGACCTACTTCGCCATCGGCAAGCTCGGCGTCGACGGCGGCGCGCAGGTGACGGCGTCCCACAACCCGGGGCCCTACATCGGATTCAAGTTCACGCGGAAGGGTTGCGTGCCGATGTCCGGCGAAACCGGCATCAAGGACATCGAACGGCTGGTGAACGAGGGGATCGAGGTCCCGAACGCCGCGCCCGCGCCGGTGAAGGACGTCGACCTGCTCGAAGCGTACGCCGAGCACGTGCTGACCTTCGGCCCGGGCATCCGCCGCATGAAGGTGGTGATCGACTGCGGCAACGGCATGGGAGGACACACCGTCCCGCCGATCCTCGCGCGGCTGCCGCTCGATGCGGAACGCCTGTTCTTCGACCTCGACGGTCGCTTCCCGAACCACGAAGCCAACCCGATCAAGCGCGAGAACATCGAGCACCTGATCGGTCGCGTCAAGGCGACGCGCGCCGACCTCGGCATCGCTTTCGACGGCGACGCCGATCGCTGCGTGTTCGTCGACGAGCGCGGCGAGCCCGTGCCCTCGGACGCGATCACGACGCTGTTCGCGCAGTCGGTACTTCGGAAGGAGCGCGGCGCGCGCATCGTTTACGACCTCCGGTCGACCCGCGCGACGGCCGACGTCATCCGCGAGCTGGGCGGCGTCCCCATCCGCGAGCGCGTCGGGCACTCGTTCATCAAGGCCACGATGCGCCGCGAGGGCGCCGCGCTCGGCGGCGAGCTTTCCGGCCACTACTACTTCCGCGACCACTACTACTCCGACTCGGGCGAGATCGCGATGGTGCTGCTGCTGTCGATCCTCTCCGAGTCGGCCGCGAAGCTCTCGGAGCTCGTCGCGCCGACGCGGCGCTACGTCTCGACGGGGGAGATCAACTTCCACGTCGAGGACAAAGACGGCGTGCTGCGCGCGCTCAAGGAGCGCTTCCGGGACGGCGAGGTCGACGAGCTCGACGGCGTGACCGTCCAATACCGCGACTGGTGGTTCAACGTGCGGAAGAGCAACACCGAGCCGCTGCTGCGGTTGAACCTCGAGGCGTCCGCGCCGGCGCTCCTCGAGGAGAAGAAGCGCCTCCTGACGCCGATGCTCGGCACGCCGGAGTGACGTGGCGCCGTCGCCGCGAAAGCGCGTCCGGGCCGCCGCCCCGCGCGTCCGCCGCGGAGACGTCCCGACTCCGCTCATCGCGTTGCTCACCGATTTCGGCGACGACTACTACGTCGGCGTGCTCAAAGCGGTGATCGCGACGCGCGCTCCGAGAGCCCGCACGATCGACCTTACGCATCGCATCCGCCCCGGCGCCGTCGCGGAAGCCGCCTACGTGCTGGCGAGCGCCGAGCCGGATTTCCCGCCGCATACGGTGTTCTGCTGCGTGGTGGATCCCGGCGTCGGAGGCGCGCGGCGGCGGATCGTCGCGCGCACGACCCGCGGCGCGCGCTTCGCGGCGCCCGACAACGGCCTGCTGACCGCGGTGCTCGACGCGGATCCGGAGGCCGAGACCCGGCGGCTCGACCGCGCGGCGTGGGCGCTCGGCGCGCCGTCGGCGACGTTTCAGGGCCGCACGCATTTCGCGCCGGCGGCGGCCGCGCTCGCCGCGGGCGCGCGGTTCGAAGATGCGGGCCCGCGGATCGACGACGCCGTCCGGCTCGACCTGCCCGCTGCGCGGCGGTCGCGCGAGGGCCTCCGCGCGGCCGTCGTTTACGTCGACGGGTTCGGCAACCTGGTCACCTCCGCCGACGGCGCCGCGCTCGAGGCCCTCGGCCCGCCGGAGGACCTCGAGATCGCCTTCCCGGAGGCGCGGGTCGCGCCGATCCGCGGCGTGGCGCGCACGTATTCGGAGGTCGCGCGCGGGAAGCCCCTCGCCTACGTCGGGAGCACGGGGCGGCTTGAGGTCGCGGTGCGCGACGGCAACGCGGCTCAGGAGCTGCGCCTCGGGGTCGGCGCGCCGATCCTGGTCCGCCGCGTTCGACCGTAGCCGCCGCGGGGCGGATATCCTGCCGCCATGAGGATCCTCATCGTCGACGCGTTCTCGGGCGCCGCGGGAGACATGCTTCTGGGCGCGCTGTGCGACCTCGGCGTCGACCCGGCCGAGGTCGAGCGCGGGCTTCGCACGCTTCCCCTCGAAGGATGGTCGTTCTCCGTCGAGCGCGTCCTGCGCGGGTCGCTGGCCGCGACGAAAGCGCGCGTCCGCCTGGCCGCGCTGTCGGGCGGCGAGGAGAGCTACGGAACGGGGCGCCACTACGCGCCATCGGCTCGCGACGCGGAGGATCGCCGCCACGCCGCGGCCCGCGCCGATCTGCTGCGTTCGGGAGGGACGGTGACGGCCCATCCGAAGGGAGATCACGACGCGGAGCCGGGGCACGGCCCCTCTTCCCGTCCGGAGAACGGGCACGGCCATGCCCACGACCACGGCCATGGGCACGGCCACGGACATGACCACGCGCACGAGCACGCGCACCGACATGTCGTAACGATCGACGCCGGCCCGCGGCGCGTCGCTCACGGTCACGGCGCACGTGCGCAGGCCGCGGGCGACGCGCACGCGCACGCGCACGCGCACGGGACGACCGAGCGCGGCGTCGGTTCCGCGACCGCGGAGGCGCCGTCGGCGCACGGCCGATCCGCGACGCCCCACGTGCACGACCACGGCCGGACGCCGCAGGAGATCCTCGCGATCATCGCGGGCTCCAAGCTTCCGCCGGCGGTGATCGGCCGCGCCTGCGACGTCTTCAACGCCCTCGCCGCCGCGGAGGCGAAGGTCCACGGCACGACGCCGGACCGGGTCCATTTCCACGAGGTGGGCGCCGTCGACGCGATCATCGACATCTGCGGCACGGTGTACGCGCTGTGGCTCTCGGGCGCGCAGCGCGTGTACGCGACGTCGGTGACGACCGGCTTCGGCACGGTCGCCTGCGCGCACGGCGTCCTTCCCATCCCCGGCCCGGCGACGCTCAATCTCCTCGAAGGGTTGCCCGCGCGCGCGGGGGATTTCGAAGCCGAACTGCTCACGCCGACGGGAGCCGCCCTTCTCCGAACGCTGGTCACCGACTGGCGCCCCGCGCCGCCGCACCGCGTGCTCCGGTCCGGCTACGGCGCCGGCAGCTCGGACTGGCCCGGGCGCGCCAACGTCGTGCGCGTGACGACGGCGGAGACCGACGACGCGCCCGGCGTCACGCCCGCGGTCGTGCTGGAGGCCGAGTTCGAAGTCGACGACATGCGCCCCGAACACCTCGCGTTCCTGCGCGAACGGCTGGAAGCCGCCGGCGCCCTCGACGTGTCGGTCGCGTCGGTGCAGATGAAGAAGGGGCGCACGGGCCACCGCGTCCTCGTCCTCGCGCCGCCCGACCGCGCCGACGCGATCGAGGAGACGATCTTCCGCGACTCCACCACGTTCGGCTTCCGCAAGCGCCTCACCGAGCGTCGCACGCTCGACCGCGAGATCGAATCGGTGGAGACGCCGTTCGGGCCGTGTCGCCTCAAGGTTGGTCGCCGAAACGGCGAAATCGTGCGCGTCCGCCCGGAGTACGAAGACGTCGCCGAGCTCGCCCGCCGCAGCGGCCGCTCGGTCGAAACGATGGAGGCGCTGGTGCTCGACTTCCTCCGCGCCCGCGACCGCTGACCGACGTCGCGCGCCGCGCACGCGACTCAACGCCGGAAGGCGTCGGGACGCGCGGCGGCGCCGACCCGCGCCAGCGCGCGCACCACGGCGGGCGTGCGCGCGAAGACCGCGAGCGCGGCGTCGGCGACGGCGGGGTGCGTCGACAGGTAACGCAGGAACCGCGCGAGGCGCAGGCGCCCCGCCGCCGCGCTCCGGACCGACCGCGCGTGCTCGACCGAAGCGTCCGGCGCGGCGTCGCCCCGCGCATGCGCCGCGGCCGCGACGCCCGCCGCAAGTCCGGAGCTCAGCGCGAGGCTGACGCCGCAGCCCACGATCGGATCGACCGCGAGGGCGGCGTCGCCGGCATGGAAGAGACCGACGTCGACGCGCCTTCGACCCGCGCGCTCGCCGACCGCGCGCGCCAGGGCCGGCGTCGCCGGCGGGCCGAGCGCGTCGCGCGCCGCGGGGTGACGATCCAGCGCGTCGGCCAGGAGCCGTTCGGCCGCGCGTGCGGCGACGCCGTCTTCGGGGTCGCGCTCCGCGCCTCGCCGCACCGCGCCGACGTCCCACAGCGCGGCGGCGTTCACGAGCCCGCCCGGCAGCGGCGTCAGGTAGACCTCGCAGCCGCGGCCGAGGTGCACTTCGACGCCGTCGAGCGGTCGCGCGCCGGCCGCGAACCGCGCGCGGACCGCCGGGCGGAGCGCGGCCCGCCTCGAGGAGCGCGGCGCCGCCGCGTCGTCGATCGACGGGAGTCCGGAGGCGAACACCGCCGCCCCGGCGCGGGCGGACCATCCGGCGCCCGCGACGTCGAAGCCCCGGCCGGCGCGACGCACGCGGGCGCGCACGCGCA
>DASPNK010000011.1:0-2437 GCA_035626575.1 Planctomycetota bacterium
GCCGGCGCCGCCGCCGGCCGGTCCCGGCGACGACTGCTCGGTCGCCGTCCCGATGGTCGTACCCGGTCTCACGCCCTTCAACTCCGCCGGCTTCACGGCGCCGGGCCCGCAGGCGTCCTGCTCGGGGATCGGCGGACCGGACGTCTTCGACGTGTGGATGTCGTTCGTCGCGACGTCGAACGGCGTCGCGGTCGTCTCGAATTGCCCGGGTTCGTCGCTCGCGCCCGCCGGGTTCGCGACGCCCGCCGACACGTACCTCGCGGCCTGGGACGGCGCGACGTGTCCGCCTTCGACGCGGCTCGCCTGCCAGGACGGGTCGCCGCAGTGCGGAACGGCGCAATCCGAGATTTCTTTCCCGATCACGGCGGGCGCCGCGTACTACGTCCAGGTCGGGACGTGGGGCTCGGCGAGCCCGGCGTCCGGCGCGGTCTCCGTCGTCGAGATCCCGGCGCCCTCCGACGACGAATGCGCCGGCGCCTCCCCCCTCGCTTACGGTCTCAACCCAGGCCTGTCGAACGTCGCGGCGACCACGTCGTCGCCGACGGGAGGCTGCGGCGCCATGGGCGCCGACGTCTGGTTCAGCTTCACGCCCGTATGTACCGGTCCGCTCGTGATCTCGACGTGCGGATCCGGGTTCGACACCGTGCTCGCAGTCTTCGACGCCTGCGGCGGCAATCAGGTCGCGTGCAACGACGACGCGGGCGCCGCGGGTCCGTGCCCCTCGACGCTGCAGTCGTACGTCACGTTTCAGGCGGTCGCCTTCCAGACGTACTTCATCGCCGTGGGCGGCTTCTCGGGGCAGACGGGCGCGTTCGACCTCGACGTCCGCTGCACCTACCTTCACCGGTGGTCGACGCCGAACGTGCCGGGATCGCTCCGGCTCGAGAACGTCGACGGCCCGCCGGGAGCGGTCGCGTACTCCGCCGTCACGCTCGACCTGCTGCACCCCGGGCTCCCGGCCGCGTCGACGTTCCCGAACGGCTGGTTCTACGGCGTGCCGATCGGGTTCGCCGAAGTCCTCGCGCAGCTCACGCAGCCTCCGCCGCAGCCCTTCCTCTCGCTGCTCGACGGTTCGGGATACTCGCTTAACGCGAACCTGCCGCCCGGCGCCGTCTCAAGCCTTCTCGGAGCGACCCTCTGGTCGGTCGGCGTGGCCCTCGATCCCGCCACGGGTTTCGCTTCGATCGAAGACGTCACCGCGCCGACGGCGTCCACGATCCTCTGAAGCGACGGGAGGCGCGCGCCGCGGCCGTCGTCGCGGCGCGATGCGTCGGTCGCCGACGCAGTCGCCGATGCCGTCGCCGGCGCAGCCGGCCTCGTTTCTCCGCCGCGCCGCGAGCGGCGCCGAACCAAGAAGCCGCCGCGCCGCGAGCGGCGCGGAATCAGAAATCCGCCGCGCCGCGAGCGGCGCGGAATGAAAGATCCCGAGGCGCGGAATCTAAGAACGCCTATTGCACCTCGTCGAGCCAGGCCATCTGGATGCGCTCGAGGATGGACTCGTTGGAGAGCTTCGGGTCGTCGGCGAAGCCCGGGATCTCCGTCACCCACTTGTGCAGGTCGGTGAATCGCACCGACAGCGGGTTCACGTCGGCGTGGCGCGCCTTCAGCTCGATGGCGATGTCTTCCGCGTCGTACCAGGAGAGCTTCGAGGGCATGGCGGGCTCCGACGGCGGCGCTCAGACGTCGCCGACCGTCTTTCCGGAGAGATAGCCGTGGATGTTGCGGTCCATGAGTCGCCGCGCCACCGGCAGCGTCGCCGCGTCGACCGCCTCCATGGCGTCGCGCACGGCGCGGTGCGATTCGCAGCGGAGGGCGTCGTCGAGCCGCTTCAGGGCGGCTTCGGCGTTCCGGCGTTCGTCGTCGGCGATCGCGTCGTCGGAGGCGAGGAGCTTCCGCGCGAGGCGGGCGATCTTCGTCCCCTCCGCCTTCGCTTCGGCGAGGAGGCGCGCCTCCAGGTCGGCCGACTCCGACGAGGCGCCTTCGTCGAGCATGCGACGGATGGCGTCGAGCGTGAGGCCGGACGACGGCTTGACGTCGACCTCCTGCACGCGGCCGGTTTTCCGGTCCCGCGCCGACACGTTGAGGATGCCGTTCGCGTCGACGGTGAACGTCACCTCGATGCGGGGGATGCCCGCGGGTTGGGGCGGCACTCCCTTGAGGACGAAGCGCGCGAGGCTGCGGCAATCGGAGGCCAGCTCGCGCTCCCCCTGCAGCACATGGATGAGCACCGAACGCTGGTCGTCGACGTTGGTGGTGAATTCCTGACGCACCGCGGTCGGGATCGTGGTGTTCCGCGGCAGGATCTTCGTCATCACGCCGCCCATCGTCTCGATGCCGAGGGAGAGCGGGATGACGTCGAGGAGCAGCAGGTTGCGGTCGGCGCCGGTGATGATCGCCGCCTGCGCCGCGGCGCCGAGGGCGACGACCTCGTCGGGGT
>DASPNK010000012.1:0-3426 GCA_035626575.1 Planctomycetota bacterium
CGAGGGGATCCAGGCGCCCGAACCGGTCGACGACGGCACGATCGTCTCGTTCGGCGGCGAGGCGGCCCGGGCGCGCCTCGACCAGCTGGTGCGGGAGAAGCCGCTCGTTCTCGAGTGGGAGGGCGACCGCGTGCTCTACGACGGCGCGTACCTCTGCCACGCCGTCGACGCCGAGGGCAAGCTGCTGTCCGAGATCCTGCTCGAGGAAGGGCTGGTGCGGCTCTGCCTCGAGGACTTCGCCATGCGCCACGGCGACGTGCTCCGGGCGGCGCAGGTGCGGGCGCAGGAGCGGAAGGCGGGCGTTTGGGCGCGGCCGGCCGGCGCCGCCGCGCCGGAGACGGGCTACTACCACGGCGTCGCGCTCGGGATGTACGCGCAGGACCCCGAGCACGACTACGGCGGGTTCATCCGCGAGATGAAGGAGTTCGGCGCCTCGCACGTGCTCCTCGGCGTGTCGTGGCTCATGGAGGATTGGCGGTCCAACGAGATCGCCCCCCTGAAGGGCCGCACTCCGTCGTGGGCCACGATCGCGAAGACCTCGAAGCAGGCGCGGGAGGCGGGGCTCGGCGTGGCGTATCTGCCGCTGGTGCTCCTGCGCACCGGCAACGAGCACTACTGGCGCGGGAACATCCAGCCCACGCAGCTGTGGATGTGGTTCCGCAACTACGGGCGCTACGTGGCGCGCTTCGCCGATCTCGCGCGCGATCACGGCGCTTCGCTGCTCTCCGTCGGGTCCGAGTACACCACGATGGAGCGCTACACCGGCCCGTGGAAAACGGTGATCGCCAACTGCCGCGCGCGGACCGCCTGCCGTCTCACCTACTCCGCCAACTGGGACCACGTCCACGAGGTCAAGTTCTGGAACGACCTGGACGTGATCGGCATGACCGCCTACCACTCGTTGACGTCGAAGAAGGACCCCACCGTCCAGGAGATGACGAACGGCTGGGCCCCGATCCGCGAGAAGCTGCTGGACCTGCAGCGCGAGCTCGACCTGCCGTTCCTTTTCACCGAGATCGGCTATCCCAGTCAGGACGGCGCCAACACCGCACCCTGGAATTACTACCTGGACCGCAACAAGCCCGATCCGCAGGAGCAGTCCGACTGCTTCGAGGCGTTCACGCGGGCGTGGGGCGACGCGCCTCCGCAGTTCCAGGGGTTCTTCATCTGGGAGTGGTGGCGGAACGACGACGCGTCCGACGCGCATCGCTACACGCTCTGGAAGAAGCCCGCCTACGAGGTGATGAAGCGCTGGATCGCCGAGCATCGCGAACGCCGCGGGAAGTGACCGCGGCGCGGTCCGCCCGGTTGAGCGGCGCGGGCCGGTCGCGGAACATCGCGCCCCGGCCCGGCCCCGCAGCATGAAGGTCCCCGCGTTCCTCGAAGAGTTCGCCGCCCGCTTCAAGAAGGGACCCGGGCGCGTCATCCGGTTGAGCGGCCGCTACAAGCTCATCCGCATCCTCGGCGCGGGGGGCATGGGCCAGGTCTGGCTCGCCGAAAAACTGGGCGCCGCGGGCTTCAGCAAGCTCGTCGCGATCAAGACCATCGCCAAGTCGAAGCTCGGCGACCCGATCACCGAACGGATGTTCCTCGACGAGGCCCGCCTCACCGCGAACCTCATCCATCCGAACATCGTCCAGGTGTATCAGCTGTCGCGGATGCGCGACGAAGTCTTCATCGTGATGGAGCACGTCTTCGGCGTGTCGCTGCTCCAGCTCGTGGAGCGCGCCAAAGACCGCGGCGAGTTCCTCCCGCTCGACCTCGTGGCGTTCGTCTTCGCGCGCACCTGCTACGGCCTCGCCTACGCGCACCAGAAGCACAGCCGCGACGGCGTGCACCTCGGCATCGTGCACCGCGACATCTGCCCCACCAACCTGCTGGTGTCGTTCCGCGGCATCCCCAAGCTCACCGACTTCGGCGTGGCGAAGGCGTCGACCTCGCTGGTCGAAGACGAGAAGACCACGGTCTGGGGCAAGTACCCCTACATGTCGCCCGAGGCGGCGGCGCGGAAAGGCACCGATCGCCGCTCCGACATCTACTCTCTCGGCCTCGTGATGTACGAAGCGATCACGGGCCGCCTCGCCCACAACGTCGACGACACGAAGGCGCTCAACACGCTGCTCAGCGTCGAGCGCCCGCACGACCTCGACCCGCGCACCGTGGTCGACTACTGCCCGGAAGGCCTCGCCGACATCGTGAAGAAAGCGACGGCGGCCGACCCCGCGGCGCGGTACCAGACCGCGATGGAGATGGCGCGCGACCTCGAGCAGTGGCTCCTCGTGTCGTTCCTCTTCCCCGACGAAACGCGCCTCTCCGACTACCTCGCCGCGCGCTTCCCGCAGGCTCAGAAGCACCGGTACTGGTGAGTCCGGGGCAGCGCGCCTGATCGTCGGCGCCGGGCGCCGTCAGTCGCGGAGCGCGTCGGGATCCACGAGCGTTCCGGGGCGGCCGTAGCCGGGCGGGCGCGCGAGAACGAACACGCGCCCGGAGTAGCCGCACCCGACGAGCTCCTGCGTGGCGTTGCGCCCGTCGAGCTCGACGGCGACCAGCCAGTGCGCGCGGTCGGCGTCGACGAACGCCGTTTCGACCGACCACGGGCCGCCCGGCGGACGCGCGAGGATCCGCACTTTCCCGTCGTAGCCGAACACGGCGAGAGTCTCCGTGTCGGCGTCTTCCGAGAATCGGCCGGACACCAGTCCGCGCAACCCGGGCGCGCCGAAATACACCGGAGTCTCCGACCACGACCCGTCGGCCTGCTGCTCGTGACGCGAGACGACGCCGTCGTCGCGGGCGACGTAGAGCGTCTCCGCGCCGCCCGCCGCCCCGTCGCGGCGCGCGACCCGCGCGAACCCGACAGGCGCCTTCGCGAACGGAACGCGCTCGAGGCGGTCCCCGGCGAGCGTCAACACGGCCGCTTCGCCGCAGTGCAGGGCCGCGGCGAGGCGAGCGGGGCGCGACTCGGTCGCCGGAAGGAGCGTCGCGTCGCGGAGCTTGCCGGGAAAGCGGCCGACGAGGCGCGTCTCCCACGGACCATCGCCTTCGACCGGCGGACGGACGGCGAACGCTTCGCCGACCGACGTGAAGGCGAGCAGTTCGTCGCCGGGGCGCGCGCGGTCGAGGTCGCCCGCGAAGAGGCGCGGCGCCTGGCGCCCGACCAGCGCTGCGACGGCGCCCGCGCGCCAGGCCCCGCCGTCCCGGATGATCCGATGAATCTGTCCGCTGCGGCCGGAGGCGAACAACGCCGGCCCGGGGCGTCCCGGGTCGACGTCGCCGACCGCGACGCCGGACAGCCCCGCGACGTCTTTCAGCGCGAGGTCGGCGTACCACGTCTCGTCCTCCGTCCACGCGACCACGCAGCGACCGGAGACGTCGACGGCGACGATCTCCGGCGTCCCGGACTCCGGCGCGAGGTCGGCGGCGAGCGTC
>DASPNK010000013.1:0-2847 GCA_035626575.1 Planctomycetota bacterium
GACCGAGGCGACGTCGAACCGCAGCAGCCCGCGCCGAAGCAGTTGGCCGCCGGAGAACCCGACGCGGCCGACGTAGAAGTGCGGGCCGGCGCCGTTGCTCAGCGCGCCGTTCGGGTCCTCGAAGAGCGTGTTGTCGTGGGAAGGGACGAGCGCCGCGGTCTGGGCGGACGCGACGGCGCAAAGGACGGCGAAGGCCGCCCCGAGGGTCGAACGACGCATGAACGGACTCCTGCTGGAGGGGACGCGCGCGCCGCCGCCGGCGCGACGCGCCGCGACGGAGAAAGCGGTCCGGAAAAGCGGGGCGATCCTACGGGGTCGGCGCCGGGCGGCGAAGGAAAACCGCCGGCCGAAACCGCCCCGCGCGCGCGCCCTTTTTCAGCGGGCGCCGCGCTCCCGGATCAGCGCGCCGACCGCGTCGTCGGTCGCTTTGGCGCCGGCGTCGCCGCCTTGGTTGCAGGCGGCCATCACGGCGAAGTTCTTCTCCGGCGCGATCCACACGACGGCGAACCACATCGTGTTGGAGCCGTTGTGCATGAGCGTGCGCCCGCCGGCCCAGGGGCGCTTCGCGACGACCCAACCCATGGCGTAAGACGCGCCCGACGCCTCCGCCGGGCGGTGCAGCGTCGCGAAGGTCCCGGGTTTCAGCGCGAGCCCGGCCTCGCCGCGTGCGCCGCGCAGGTGAAGCGCGACGAATTTCGCCCAATCGCCGATCGGCGCGTGGACGGTCCCGGCGGGACCGATCGCGGCGGGGTTGTCGGCGCCGCCCTTCGACGGATCGACCGGAGTGCCGTCGTCCCGGTGGCCCCAGGGGACGTCGTCGGCCGAAGCCGCGGTCGGAGCGCCGAAGCCCGCGCGCGTCATGCCGAGCGGGCCGAAGAGGCGCCGCGCCATGAGCGCCTCCCACGGCTCGCCGACGACCGTCTCCGCCATGTGGCCGGCCGTCGCGAACCCGGCGTTCGAGTAGAGGTTCTTCGAGCCCGGCGGCGCGACGGGCGCGTGCTTGACGACGCCCGTCAGCAGCTTGCGGCGCCCTTCGAGAGGCGCGCCCCGGTGACGGCACAACGCTCCCCACAGCCCGTCCTGGTCGAGGTTCGCGGGCATCCCCGAGGTGTTGGTGAGGAGCTGCGTCAGCGCGACCTCCCGCCACGGCGCGCCGAGGGCGTCGCCCAACGGCGCGGAGAAGACGTCGGCGAGCGTCGTGCTCCACGACAACTTCCCCTCCTCCACGAGGAGCCCGCACAAGGTCGCCGTCATCGCCTTGGTGCAGGAGCCGAGGTGGAAGGGGTCGTCGACACGCACCGTCGCGTCGCCGCCCCGGCGTCGGACCCCGGCCGCGCCGAGCGCGACGAGTTCCGGACCCTCCACCGTCGCGGCGACCAGCCCCGGCACGCCGTGGCGGGCCGTCAGCGGAGCGATGAGCGCCGAAACGTCGCGGGGCGCCGGCCGGGAGGCGGGCGCGGGTGCGGGTGCGGTCTGGGCGCGGGCGGCGAACGCCGCGGCGGCGGCGGCGAGAACGATGCGGACGGCGGCGGGGCCCATGGCGCCGAGGATACGCGGCGTCCGCAGGTCGGACTCAATCGCGGCGCGGCGGGCGACCGATAAGCGGGCAGGAGAAGGCGCGCCGACGATGAACAAGAAGCTGTTGCTGGTGGGAGTCGGCGTCGTGCTGGCCTCCGGGGCCGCCTTCATGGCCGCCGGCGCCGCGAAGCCCGCGGCGGCGGAGGTCGACTGGCGCTCCCGGCGCGGCAAGGACGAGTACTACCTGCCCGAGGAGCACGAGTTCGATCTGCCCGACATCAACGTGAACCTGAAGGGCACCGGCGGTCAGCGCTACCTCGCGGCGGGCCTCGGCGTCCGGTTCCGCATCGGCCAGGAGCTCGCGCTCACGCCGAACAAGGACGGCACGCCGCACGACCCGAAGAGTTCGTTCGAGAAGGCGAAGCTCGAGATCAAGGATCGCCTGACGATCCTCCTCTCGAACAAGAGCGTGAACGACCTCGAAGGCTCGGAGAAGAAAAAGGCGCTGAAGCAGGAGATCCTCGAAGAGCTCTCCGTCGCCGTTTTCCCCGACCAGTTAGGCCGGATCGAACAGGTCTATATCAAGCAACTGTTGGTGCAGTGACGATAAGAGCACCGACTCGAACACGACCCGCACGGGGGTTCCGCAAACCTCATCTACTTTTGAACTGACGGACCTGTTCCCGTCGCGGGTCATTTGAACGACGAAGCCCCCGGTGCGCATGGCGCGCCGGGGGCTTCTTTCTTTCGCCGCGCGGCGCCGCGCCGACGTCGGGCGACGCCCCGCGAAGCAGGGCCGCCGCGCGCTGCGCGTGCGACGGTCCTGCGCTCCTTCGCGCGCCGTCGAAGGTCGGTGTGCGTTGCCGAACCGGACGCCGTGCGGAGCGCAGTTTCGCCGCACGCGGCGCTTCGACCCGCGGCGCTGCGACGACGCCGCTCGCCGCCTGACGAAGCAGGGCCGCCGCGCGCTGCGCGCGCGACGGTCCTGCGCTCCTTCGCGCGCCCTGGAAGGTCGGTGAGCGCCGCCGAACCGGACGTCGTGCGGAGCGCAGTTTCGCCGCACGCGCGGCGCGCGGCGACACTGCCGCGGTGATCGCCGGCGAGCCCTGAGACCTTCGGCGCCGTGAGGCCGGCCGGCGCTTCGACCCGCGGCGCTGCGACGACGCCGCTCGCCGCCTGACGAAGCAGGGCCGCCGCGCGCTGCGCGTGCGACGGTCCTGCGCTCCTTCGCGCGCCCTGGAAGGTCGGTGAGCGCCGCCGAACCGGACGTCGTGCGGAGCGCAGTTTCGCCGCACGCGCGGCGCGCGGCGACACTGCCGCGGTGATCGC
>DASPNK010000014.1:0-8335 GCA_035626575.1 Planctomycetota bacterium
GGCCGAGGTCGCGGGCGGCGGCGGCCCAGACGCCGGCGTGGCGGCGGAGCGCGTCGGAGACGGCGCGGCGCGTGAAGGCGTCGACGCGGTCGCGGAGCGGGCCGCCGGCGGCGGGGCCGGCGCCGGCGGCGAGGTCGAGGCGCGACGGGCGGCGTCGCCCGTCGCGGCGGCGGGCGCGCCGAGGTCGGCGCCGAGGTGCGCGCGGGCGACCACCGCTTCCCCGCCGCGCGCTTCGCCGGCGGCGCGGAGGGCGGCGCGCATCAGCACGTGCTCGAGCTCGCGCACGTTCCCCGGCCAGTCGTAGGCGGCGAGGGTTTCGCGCGCCGCGGCGTCGAGGCGGAGGCCGCTCAACCCGTGGCGCGACGCTTCGCGGTCGAGAAAGTGGCCCGCCAGCAAAGGCACGTCGGTCCGACGCTCGCGGAGCGACGGCACGCGGAGCGGGTAGACCGCGAGCCGGTGATAGAGGTCGGGCCGGAACCGCCCGCGCTGCTGCTCGGCGAGGAGATCGCGGTTCGTCGCGGCGACGACGCGCACGTCGACCTTGAGGGTGCGGTCCGAGCCGACGCGCTGGATCTCGCCGCTCTGCAGCGCGCGGAGGAGCTTGGGCTGCACCGCGAGCGGCAGTTCGCCGACTTCGTCGAGGAACAGCGTGCCGCCGTCGGCGACCTCGAACTTGCCCGCGCGGTCGGCGGTCGCCCCGGTGAACGCGCCGCGCAGGTGCCCGAACAGCTCCGACTCGGCGAGGTGCTCCGGCAGCGCCGCGCAGTTGAACTGGAGGAACGGGCCGTCGGACCGCCGCGACGCGGCGTGGATGGCGCGCGCGACCAGCTCCTTGCCGACGCCGGTCTCGCCCGTGATCAGCACCGAAAGGTCGGACTGCGCGACGAGGTCGATCTCGTGGCGGAGGCGCGCCATCGGAGGACTCGTGCCCACGAGGCGCGCGGCGCCCTGCCCCGCATCGTCGCTCGCGAGCTGCCGCAGGACCTGCCCCTGGCGCCGCGTCGTCGCCTCGAGCGCTTCGATCAGCGTCGCCGTACGGATGGCGGCGGCGGCGAGGGCGGCGATCGCGGTCAGAGTGCCGTCGTCGACCTCGTCGAATGCGCGCGGATCGAATGCATCCAGCGTGAGCGCGCCGACCACCTCGTCGCCCACCACCAGCGGCGCGCCGACGCAGGCGTGGACGTGCAGCACCGCGTCGTCGTCGCCGACGAGCAGCCCGTCGTAGGGGTCGGGCAGCCGCGTGTCGGGCGGGAACCGCGTCGGCTCGCGCCGCGCGAGGATCGTCTTGAGGCGCGGGTGGTCCTCGAGCCGAAACCGCCGCCCGGCCACCTCCGGCACCAGTCCTGAGAAGACCACCGGAACGAGCGCGTCCCCGTCGCGGCGGAGCAGCGCGGCCGCGTCGCAGGGGACGGTCTTGCGCACGGCGGCGAGCAGGCGGCGATAGCGGTCTTCCGCGCCGAGGTTGGCGGCGAGATCGCACGCGACCGCGAAGAAATCCTCGGGGCGCAACATGGGCTCAGAAGGATAGCCGGGCTCAAGCCGATAACACGAGGTTCGCTCTCAAAACGATGACGACGTCGTCGCAGGGCTGAGATTCGGCAACGACTTGCGTCCGTTCGTCGACCCGGCACGCCCCTCGCCATGGGAGGCCTGCGCGCACCGCTGCGCCGGGAGCCCTCCATGCCTTGTCACGCCGCCTCCGCCACGTCCCCCACCGACGTCCTCCGCGCCGAGCACCGCGTCATCGAGCGCGCGCTCGACGTTCTCGACCGCCTGGCGTCGCAGGGCGCGGCTGCAGGCGCGCTCGACGTCGAAGCGTGCCGCGGCCTGGTCGAGTTCTTCCGCACCTTCGCGGACGCCTGCCACCACGGGAAGGAGGAGGATCTCCTCTTCCCCGCGCTCGAGCGCCGCGTGCCGGGCTTCGGCCCCGCCGTCGTGATGCGCCACGAGCACGACGAAGGGCGCGTCGCGGTCGCGGGTCTCCACCGCGCGGTCGAAGCGCGCGACGTCGCGGCGTTCGCCGGCCACGCCCGCACTTACGGGACGTTGCTCCGCGCGCACATCCAGAAGGAGGACCACTGCCTCTGGCCGCTCGCCGACGGATTGCTCGACGCCGCGGCGAAGGCGGAGCTCCTCGCCGCGTTCGAGCGCGCCGAGATCGAGCACGTCGGCCCCGGCGTGCACGAGCGGATGCTCGAGCAGCTCGACGCCCTCGCGGCGCGCTGCGGCCTTTCGACCCGACCGGGCCTTCGACTCGCGGGCGGCGGCGGCTGCGGATGCCGCGGCGCCGCCGCCGACCACGCCGCCGACGCGAAGCCCGCCGTCGGTTGACCCCTCTCCGTCCGCAAGACATCCCCTCAGGAACCCGTCCATGAACCGCAGACTCTGGATCGGCCTCGCCGCGACGGTCCTCGGATCGTTCGCCCTGCTCGGCTACTTCGGCGGCGAGGTCTATCGCCAGGCCCCGCCGATCCCCGGACGCGTCGTCGTCGAGCCCGACGGCGCGACGCTCTTCACCCGCGACGACATCCTCGACGGCCAGCAGGTCTGGCAATCGGCGGGCGGTCAGCAGCTCGGCTCCGTCTGGGGCCACGGCGCCTACGTCGCCCCGGACTGGAGCGCCGACGGGCTGCATCGCGAAGCCGTCGGCCTGCTCGACCGCTACGCCCGCCGCGAGCACGGCGCGGCGTGGGACGCGCTCCCCGCCGAGCCGCGCGCGGCCCTCGGCGAACGCGTGCGCGCCGAGCTGCGCCGCAACACATTCGACGCGGCGGCGGACGCCGTCGTCGTGTCGGCCGACCGCGCCGCGGTGATGGCCGACGTCGCCGCGCACTACGCCGGACTCTTCGGCGACGAGCCGTCGCTGGTCCCGCTGCGCGAGGCCTACGCGATGCCCGACGCCGCGATCCCCGACCCGGACCGCCGCGCGAAGCTGACGGCGTTCTTCTGGTGGACGGCGTGGGCGTGCGTCACCGAGCGCGAGCCCGGCGGCGTGACCTACACCAACAACTGGCCGCACGAGCCGCTCGTCGGCAACGCGCCGAGCGCCGCCAACGTGCTTTGGTCGATCGTCAGCGTCGTCGCGCTGCTGGCCGGCGTCGGCGTGCTCGTGTGGTGGTTCGCGGCCAAGCGCCGCGAGGAGCCGCCCGTCGTCGCGCCCGCGAAAGACCCGCTCGACGCGTTGCGGCCGACTCCGTCGATGCGGGCGGTCGGCCTCTACGCCGGCGTCGTGGCGCTGCTCTTCCTCCTGCAGATCGCGCTCGGCGTCGTCGTCGCGCACTACGGCGTCGAAGGCCGCGCGTTCTTCGGGCTCGACCTCGCGTCGATCCTCCCGTACTCGATCGCCCGCACCTGGCATATCCAGCTCGGAGTCTTCTGGATCGCCACCGCGTTCCTCGCCGCGGGGCTCTTCCTCGCGCCGCTGGTCGGCGGCCGCGAGCCGAAGTTCCAGCGCGCGGGCGTCTTCACCCTCCTCGGCGCGCTGGTCGTCGTCGTCGCCGGTTCCATGGCCGGCGAATGGCGCTCGATCATGCAGCGCATGGGCCTCGACGAAGGGTTCTGGTTCGGGCACCAGGGCTACGAGTACGTCGACCTCGGCCGCTTCTGGCAGCTCCTGCTGCTCGTCGGACTCGGTCTGTGGCTCTTCCTGATGGTGCGCGGCATCGCGCCGGCGCTCCGCGCGCGCATCGAGCGCGGCGACGCCGAGGCGCGCCAGTCGCGCCAGCTGCTGATGCTCTTCGCAGGCTCCACGGTCGCGATCGGGCTCTTCTACGGCGCGGGCCTCTTCTACGGCGCGCGCACGCACCTCTCCGTCGCCGAGTACTGGCGCTGGTGGGTGGTCCACCTCTGGGTTGAAGGGTTCTTCGAGGTCTTCGCCACCGCCGCGATCGCGTTCCTCTTCGTGAAGCTCGGCCTGGTGCGCGCGACCACCGCGACCCGCGCCACTCTGTTCTCGACCGCGATCTTCCTCCTCGGCGGCATCCCCGGGACGATGCACCACCTGTACTTCTCGGGCACTCCGGTCGGCGTGATGGCGCTCGGCGCCACCTTCAGCGCGCTGGAGATCGTGCCGCTGGTGCTCGTCGGCGCCGAAGCGGTCGAGACGCTGCGCCTCGGCCGCGCCGCGCCGTGGACCCTCGCGTACCGCCCCGCCATCCGCTGCTTCGTCGCGGTCGCGTTCTGGAATCTGGTCGGCGCGGGCCTCTTCGGGTTCCTGATCAACCCGCCGATCGCGCTCTACTACGTGCAGGGCCTCAATACGACGCCGGTCCACGCGCACACCGCGCTGATGGGCGTCTACGGCTTCCTGTCGCTCGGCCTCATGCTCTTCGTGCTGCGGCGCCTCACCGCGGGCCGACCGTGGAAGACCGGCGCGCTCAAGTTCTCCTTCTGGGCGCTGAACGTCGGGCTCGGCCTCATGGTCCTCCTCAGCCTGCTGCCCGTCGGCCTCTTCCAGGCGCACGCCTCGGTGGAGACCGGCCTGTGGTACGCGCGCTCGGCCGAGTTCCTGCAGCAGGACTTCATGCAGACGCTGCGCTGGCTCCGCGCGATCGGCGACGTGATCTTCGCCGCGGGCGGTCTCGCCTTCGGATGGTTCGTGCTCGGCCTGTGGCGCGGGTGGTCCTACCTCCCGCAGCCCCTCGATGAAGTCGCGCCGCCGGCCCCCGAGGCGCCCCGCCGCCGACGCCTCGCGAAGCGCGAAGAAGAACCGTCGGGCGTGGCGTGATCTTCGCCGCCGCGCGCCGCACGCGCGGCGCGTCGGGCTGCCGCCGTCGCGGACGTGCCGCGGCGCGACGATCCGAAAAGCGTCGACCTGCCGCGACCGGACTTGCCGGATGATGGAGCGCCGGTCCGCGCCGGCGAAGCCGGACGGACCGGCACGGAGGCGGTGTTCGGCGCCGAGGCGGAAGCCGCGTTCGGCGTCGATCGGCGACGCCGTCGGTCGGCGCTCCGCGTCGTCGTCGGGCTTCCGCCGTCGCGGACGTGCCGCAGCGCACCGGTCCGGAAAGCGACGTACTGCCGCGACCGGACTTGCCGGACGATGGAGCGCCGGTCCGCGCCGGCGAAGCCGGACGGACCGGCACGGAGCCGGTGTTCGGCGCCGAGGCGAAAGTCGCGTTCGACGTCGATCGACGATGCCGTCGGTCGGCGCTCCGCGTCGTCGTCGGGCTTCCGCCGTCGCGGACGTGCCGCGGCGCGACGATCCGGAAAGCGTCGTACAGCCGCGACCGGACTTGCCGGACGATGGAGCGCCGGTCCGCGCCGGCGAAGCCGGACGGACCGGCACGGAGGCGGTGTTCGGCGCCGAGGCGGAAGTCGCGTTCGGCGTCGATCGACGATGCCGGTTCGTCGCGCTCCGCGCGCGCGAACCGGCGCTCCGACGTCCGAGAAGTCCGTCGGTCGGCGCTCCGCGTCGGTTCATTCAAGGGGTTCCGCCGACCGGAGTCGGCTGCAGATCGACGATGCGGGCGCGTCCTCGGGGCTGCGCCCCTCGGCACGGCGCTCCGCGGTCCCGGCGCCCCCGTGACCGGGCCGCGTCGGTTCCACCGGCATCGACCGCAGCGGCCCGCGCCCCAAGCCAAGCCGCCGACTCCTGATGCGACGACGGGGCTCCGAGAAAGCGCCCGGTTAGAACACCCCGGGCGTCGCCGCGGCTTCGAACTGCGCGCGGTTCATCGGCCCATTCCGTCAGGCGAACCATGAAGATCACCTCCGTCCGGGCGGCGCTGGCCGCGGTTCTCGTTCTTGCGGCGGCCGGGTGCGGCGACGACGCCGGGAAGCGCGCGGCTTCGACTGCGGCGACCGCGGCCGGGACGACGCACGCGCCGCCCGAGTCGTTGACGGCGTTGCTGCCGCCGGACGTCGTCGCCGTGGCGTGGGCGCCGTCGCTCAAGGCGCTCGAAGACCAGATCGCCGGAATGATGGTCGCGACGACCGGGCGCAGCGACGCCGGCCCCGGTCTCGCGCAGGCCGCCGGGCCGCTCCTCGGGCTCGCGCCGGACGACCTCGACCTCGCCGGCGGCGCGCTCGTCGCCGTGACGCTGGCCGAAGGCGCGCCGACGCCGTCGGCGACGGCGATCGTCCCGGTCAGGAACGCCGACGCCGTCATCGCGAAGGTGAAGGCGCATCACGGCGGTGCGGCGGACGTCGTCGCGGCGGGCTCGCATTTGATCGTCGCGCCCGAGGGCGGCTACCGCCGCGGCGCCGGACTTCCGACGCGGTTCGCGGGCGGGTTCCCGAAGTACGACCTTGCGATCAAGGTCGACGTCGCGGCGTTGTGGCGCCGCTACGGCGCCGACTTCGCGCCGGCGACGGACGCGCTGCTGGCCGCGCTGCCGGAGATCGCGCAGCCCGACGGGACGCCGGTCGACCTCGCGGGAGTCGCGCGACCGTTTCTCGACGCGGCGGCGTCGGTGTTGAGCGCCGCGGGCGTCTGGGACTTCGGATTCCGCCTGCATCCGACCCTCGAGCTGGAGCTGGTGCATCGCAGCGACGATCCGGCCCGCGATCCGACGGCGGCCCTGTACATGCCGCGCGATCAGTCCGCGCTCGCGCGCACGCTGCCCGATCTCGGCGCCATGCGAATGGTCGCGTCGTTCGACGCGAGCGCGATGACGAACCTGCAACCCGCATTGATGAAGGCGTTGCTGGGCGCCGTTCCGGAGTCTCGGCGCTCGACCGTCGCGGCGTCTTTCGAGACCATGAAGAAGTCCATCGAGCTGATCGGCCCCGGAATGGCGATGACCGGCGGCTTCAGTAAGAGCGGGCTTGAGATGGTCAGCCAGATGGAATGCTCCGACCCGGAGCGTTACGTCGGGCTGGCCGCCGAAAGCTACGTCGCGATGTCGAAGGATGCGGCATCGGGGATGACGCCGTTGCCGCCGCGCGACGTCGACGGACGACGGGTGACCAGCGTGCGCGTCACGACGCGGTTCCCGGCCGTCGATGCCGGCGCCGGCGGAGCGCCGAAATCCCTCGAGATGACCACGCACCTCGTCCCCGGCAAGGGCCGCGTCCTCATGGTGATCGGCGACGACGCGCTGCTTCGACGGGCGTTCGTCGCCGAAACGGCCGGCGCGACCGCCGAACCGGCCGCGAGTTGGAGAGCCGCCGGAGCCGACGTGGCGCTGTTCGCGGAGGTCGACTTCCACGCGTTGATGGCCGGCGTGCAGGAGTTCCTCGGCGCCGCTTCCGGGGCCGGCGCCGAACTCCCCTTCACCACGCCGGCGCGGCCGGAAGATCGGGCGAAGTTCCGTTTCACGGTCAACGCGACGCCCGAAAGCCGGCGCATCCGACTCTCGATGGATATCGCGAAGCTCATCAAGTCGATGAAGGGGCGCTGACGCCGCCGGGCGGACGGCGAGCGCGCGCGTCAATCGGCTTCGACGGTCGCGGCCGGCGCTCGAGCGTCGCCGCGCGTCCCCGCCGCCGCGCACGCCGCGGTCGCCAGAGCGACGAGCGCGGTCGGGACGAGGTGACCGCACAGCCGCGGCGCGGCGGACTCGAAGTGCCAGCGCAGCTCGCGCGGCGTGAGGAGAAACACGGCGAAGTACGCCGCGCCGCCGAGCGCGGCCGTCCAGGCTCCGATGAGGACCGCCGAGGACGCGCCGCGTCGCGCCGCCAGGAGCGCGACGATCGGCGCGGCGACGACGAGCGCACCGCCCGCTTCCGACAGCGAGACCAGCCGTTCCCACGTCAGCGCCGCGACCTCGGGAATCCGCGCCACCGCCGTCGCCGCGCGGTCGGGCGCCGCGAGGCCTTCCACCATGTCGTTCGACGCGCCGAGTCTTCGCAGGCAGGCGACGTGCGCCGCCGGCGGGACGAGCGCGGAGAGCGGCGCGAGCACGGCGACCGAACGGAGCGCGTCGCGACCGCGCGCGCGGAGCTCGGCTGCGAGCACGACCAGGCCGAGGAGGGTCGCAAGCAGCGCGCCCTCGTGCTTCGACGACGCCAGGAACGCCGTCATCAGGGCGGCGCAGGCCGCGTCGCGCCGGCGTCGCCCGTCGCGCCATGAAGCCCACCACGCCGCGGCGAGCAGCAAGCCCGCCGCGACCATGCCATCCGACATTCCGGACTGCGCGGCGACCCGGAACCACTCCTGTCCGAGAAGCGCGGCGACGGCGAGCGCGCCCGCGACGCCGCCCGCGCGGCCGCCCGCGGCGGTCGCGACCGCGCCGTAGACGCCGAGCGCGATCGCCGACCCCGAGAGCTGCATCGGAAGCCGCGCGACGAAGTGCAGCATGTCGCCCGCGACGACGTAGGTCAGAAGCTGCAGCGCCGGGTTGAGCGGAGGGTAGTCGGGGTGCTCCACGGCGTACCGCGCGGCGGCTTCCGC
>DASPNK010000015.1:0-5983 GCA_035626575.1 Planctomycetota bacterium
GGCGCGGCACGTCACGCCGACCAGCGCCTGCCCCGCGGCGGGCAGGACCCGTTCGAAGGAAAACGTCTCCGAGATCCGCGCGGCGAGCCCGAGGCGCTCCAGCCCGGCCCGGGCCAGCACCATGGCGTCGCAGGCGCCGGAGTCGAGGCGCGCGAGCCGCGTGGCGATGTTTCCGCGCACGTCGACGAATCGGAGGTCGGGCCGGAGTCGCCGCAGCTGCGCGCGGCGCCGGGGGCTGCCGGTGGCGACGACGGCCTCCGGCGGAAGCCGCTCGAACGCCCCGAACCGCGGCGCAAGCAGCGCGTCCTCCGCCGAACCGCGGGGCAGCGTCGCGGCGAGCGCGAGCCCTGGCGTCGGCGTCGTCGCGAGGTCCTTGAGGCTGTGAACCGCGGCGTCGGCGCGGCCGTCCCGGACCGCCTGGTCGACCTCGACCGTGAACGCGCCCTGCACGCCGACCTCCGCGATCGGCCGGTCGACGACGCGGTCGCCTTCGGTCTTCACCTCCACGAGACGGACCTCAAGCGCCGGGTCGTCGCGCCGCAGGGCGGCGGCGACCGCTTCCGCCTGCCAGAGGGCGAGCGGGCTTCCGCGGGTGGCGAGGCGCAGGGTCATCCGAGGCGTTCCAGGTACCGACGGTACGCGCGCTCGAGGGCTTCGGCGCTTTGGGTGAGACGCGTCGCGTCTTTCGTCTGCGCCAGCGCGACCGCCAGAAGCCGCTTCGCAAGATCGCGCGAGGACGCGTCGTCGACCGCGAGCCCCCGCTCGGCCGCCCACGCCGCCCGCGCGTCCTCGAACCGCGGGCCGAGTTCGGCCATCGCCGGCGACAGCGCCGCGTAGGTGCGGAACGCGAGGAATTTCCCGGCCTCCTCTACGAGGATGCGGTCGGCCCGTTCGGCTTCGGCGCGTCGCGCTTCGCGGTGCGCGGCCGTCACCGCCTGGATGGCGTCCATGTCGAAGAGCAGCGCGTCGCGGAACCCCGCGACCGACGGGTCCACCGCGCGCGGCACCGACAGGTCGACGAACGTCTTCGGCGCGTCCGACGCCGGCCAGGGCGCGCGCGCGAGCGCCTCCGCGTCGAACAGCGGCTCCGGCGTCTCCACGGCGACGACGATCACTTCGTGACGCGCGACCAGCGCCGGCAGGTCGTCGAACGACGCCGCCTCGCCGCCCAGCTCGGCCGCGGCCGCCTCGGCGCGCGCGCGCGTGCGATTGGCGAGGGTCAGCCGTCCGAGCCCGCGCGCCTTGAAATGCCGCGCCGCGAGGACGCCGGTCTCCCCCGCGCCGAGGACGAGCGCCGAGAGCCGCGCGAAGTCGTCGTTCACGCGCGCGGTCAGCTCGATCGCGGCCGACGCCACCGACAACGCGCCGAGGCCGACCCCGGTTTCGGTGCGGACGCGCTTCCCGGTCTTCATCGCCTGCTGCACGAGCGCCTCGAGCAACGACCCCAGCGCGCCCGCCTCCCGCGCGACGCGCGCCGCCTCCTTGAATTGCGCGGCGATCTCGGACTCGCCGAGGACCATCGACCGGAGCCCGCTGCACACGCTGAACACGTGGAAGACGGCGTCCGGCCCGCGGAGGTCGTAGACCGACGCGGCGGGCACGCGGCGAAACGCGGCGGCGCGCAGCGTCGCCTGCAGCGCCTCGGCCTCCGGCCCCGCCGCGACCAGCTCGGTGCGGTTGCACGTCGAAAGGACGAACAGCTCCTCCACGCCCGGGAGCGCGCGCCACTCGGCGAGGAGCCGCGGCAACAGGTCGCGCGAGACGCCGAGCAGGCCGCGGTCGCCGACGCCGAGCGTCCGGTGGGACGCGCCGACGAGCACCAGCTCCTTGCCCGGGCCCAGCGCGTTCATGAGAAGCGATGGAAAGAAAGGCCGGGGATCGCCGACACCAGGAGCGTGAGGAGCAGCAGCACGAAGCCCGCCGCCGAGGCTTTCGCCGCGCGGGCGCCGGTGACGAACGCCACGCGTCGCGGCAGCGCCACCAGCCCGAAGTGGATCCACAGCGCGAGCGTCGCCAGCACCTGCGGGTCGAGGTAGCTGAAGTCCTTCACGCGGTCGCGGTGCGCCAGCCAGATTCCGAGGTTCACGCCCGCCGTCATGAACAGGAAGCCGAAGCCCGCGGCGCGCCGGTTGAGCGTCGCCAGCTCGGCGAGGTTCGGGAGCTTGCTGTAGAGGAGGCCGAACGTCTTCCTCCGCATCTGCCGTTCGAGCGTGAGATAGACGAGCCCCGCGCAGCCGCTGAGCAGCATCACCGCCGCGGCGATCACCGCCGTGAGGACGTGCACGGCGAAGAGCGCCCCGCGCCCGTCGACCGTCGCCGTCAGGCGCGCCGGGTCGAGCGCGACGGCCGCCCACTCCAGCAGGAACGCGCCGCCGGCGACGAACAGTCCGAGAGCGCGGGCCTCGCCGCCGCGCGACGCCCAGAGGAAGACGCCGAAGAGCGCGAGCGCGAGCAGGTGCAGCGTCTGCGCGCCGTCCTGCGCCGCGACCGCGCCGAGGCGGAGCGACAGCCAGACGACCGACGCGAGGTGAAGCGCGAAGACGAGACGCTCGAGAGGGAATCGGCGCGCGGGTCCGCCGGGCGCCTCGCGCTCGTCGCGGAAATCGGCCGCCGCGCGGCGGGCGACGGCGAAGTAGCCGACGGGAAGGACGATCAACAGCAGTTTGAGCGCGACGTCCACGGGCGTGATTCTTAGCACCGGCCTCCGGGGGCCGACGCCCGCGACGTCAGCCGAGCGCGGCGGCGGCGGCCTTCGCCGACGCGATGCACTTCGGAACCGCGGAACCGGCGAGGACGTTGCCGACGAACGCGACTCCCGGCGCGTCGCGCCGCAAGGCCGCGACGGCCTCCGCCATGCGCGTCGCATGTCCCGGCGTCGGGAGGGGCAACGCATGCGGGCGCCGGACCACGCGACGCGTCGCGGCGCGGGGCGCGCGCGGCAGGCGCAGCGTCGTCGCCAGCTCGCGCGTCGCGGTTTCGACGAGGGCGTCGTCGTCCGCCTCGACGGCGGCCGGGTCGAACGCGCCCCCGAGATAGGCGCACACCGCGACCCCGCCGGCCGGCGCGCGCCCGGGGAAGACGCACGAGGGGAGCAGCCACCCGAGGGTGCGCAGGCCTTCGGCGCGGGGAACCAGCGCGCCGAACGACGGCCGAAGCCCCGGCAGATCCGCGCCGTCGAACCCGAGTTGGACCACGGCCATCGACGCCGACGTCGTCGCCGCCAGTCGCGCCGACGCCGCCGGGGACAGCGCCGCGAGCAGCGCCGCCGTTTCGGCGGGCGGCGTCGCGGCGACCACGCGGTCGACCCGCACGCGCTCGGCGCCGCGCGGGCCTTCGACGGCGAGGTCGTAGCCGCCGTCGGCGCCGCGCCTCACGGCGACGACGCGCGTCGATCGTCGGAACCCGTCGCCGAGCCGCGCCGCCGCCGCGTCGGCGAGCGCGCCCAACCCGTCGCGCAACGTGACGACCGCAGGCGGCTTCGCCTCGCCGCGCGCCCGACGCGCCGCCGCCTTCGCGCGGAGCGCGCGGAAGACCGAGCCGTGCTCGCGCTCCATGGCCGCCAGTTCGGGGAACGCGCTCTCCACGCCGAGGGTCCGCGGATCGCCGCCGTTGACGCCCGCCGTGATCGCGTCGAGCAGGGTCTCCGCCGCGCCGCGCCCGAAGCGACGGGCGACGAAGGCGTAGACCGTCTCCTCGTCCGCGCCGGGCGCCGAGGCGCGCTGCGGCGCCTTGGGCTCGCGCAGCACGCGGAGCTTGTCGCGAAGGCCGAGGAGCGGCGACAGCAGGAACGCGCCGGGCGTGGACGGCGCGGCGACCCACCGGCCGCGCCGCACGAAGCAACGGCGCGTCGCCGCCGCCGCGCACGGAATCACCGCGCCGCCGAGCCCGAGCTCCGCGCACAGGTCGAGGAACGACGTCGCGCCGCCGGGAATGGAATTAGGCCCGTCTTCGAAGAGGTAGCCGTCGCTCCGACGCGTCCGCATGACGCCGCCCGGCCCGTCCGAGCGCTCGAACACGAGCACCTCGTCGCCCCGCGCGCGCCGCTCGAGCGCGGCCGACAGCCCGGAGACGCCGGCGCCGATCACCGCCGTGCGCGTCGGCACGTCAGCGCGTCCCGCGCGCGGCGCCGCGCAGGGCGCCGACGCGCTCGACGACCAGCGCGCCGAGAGCGTCGCAAAGGAGGTCGTCGCCGTTCAGCGCCGCGGGCCGCGTGAACTCGAGGCCGCGCGACCGCGCGAGGTCGCCGTAACCGGAGTCCATCTCGTACGACGTTTCGATGTTGTCGGACGTGAACGAAAGCGGAACCAGCATCAGCCGCTTCACGCCGCGGTCGGCGAGCGCTTCGATCGTCGCGTCGGTGTACGGCTCAAGCCACTTCGCCGGGCCGACGCGGCTCTGGAAGCTGAGAGCCGTCTCGAGGTCCGGCGGCAGGCGCTCGCGGACGCCGCGATACGTCGCCTCGATCTCGGACAGGTAGGGATCGCCGCGCTTCACGTAGGAGACGGGCAGGCCGTGAGCGGAGAACAGCACGAACGGCGGCGGGCCTTCGGAGGGAAGCGCCGCGCGCACGCTCGCCGCCGTCGCGTCGAGGTAGCCCGGCAGGAGCGGCCAGCGGTCGATCTCGACGTACGGCGTTCCGGCGAGGCCCTCCCGCTCCAGCGCCGCGCGGAAGTCGACGAGGCTCGTCCCCGTCGTGGCGTCCGAGAACTGCGGATACAGCGTGAGCGCCGCGACGCCGGCGCAGCCTCGCGCGCGGATCTCCCGCGCGACCTCCGACGCGAACGGCTTCCAGTAGCGCATGGCGACGAACGGCTCGCAGGCGAGGCCCCGACGCGCGGCGGCCGCCGCCGCCTTCGTCGCCTGCAGCTCGCTCCAGCACCGGAGCGGCGAGCCGCCGCCGAGGGCGCGGTACCCTTCGGTCGCCGACCTCGCGCGCCTCCGCGACACGATCTCGGCGAAGGCGCCCTGCGCGAGGCTGAGCGGGAACGGCAGCCTCACGATGCGCGGATCGGAGAGGAGGTTCCGCAGGAAGGGGCGCACCGCCTCGAGCGAATCGGGCCCGCCCATGTTGAGCGCGACCAGGGCCCACGGCCGCCCGCCGTCCGCCGTCACGTCAGACCGTCTTCGAGAAGGTGCGCGCCGTGTCGCCCGCCTCCCGCCGGCGGCGGAAGTAGCGATCGAACGGCAGGGCGAGGTTGCGCAGGAAGACCTGGCCGAGCGGCGTGACCTCGAGCGCGTCGGGCAGGAGGCGCACCATGCCGTCGTCGGCCGGGCCGCGCAGCTCCGACAGTTCGAGGGCGAACGTCGCGTCGAAGTCGACGCCGTGGGCGCGCTCGATCGCGCGCTTGTCGACGCGGTTGCGGCACATGAGGGCGAGGACGACGTCGCGCCGGAGGCGGTCGTCGGCGTCGAGCACGTGCCCGCGCTCGACGGCGTGGCCGCGCGCGCCCGCGGCGGCCGACCAGGCCGAGATCTCGCGCGGGTTGGCGACGAACGCGCCGCCGACCTCGCCGATGGCCGACACGCCGAACGGCAGGAGGTCGCTCCCGCGCCGCGTGGTGTAGCCCATGAAGTTCCGCTCGAGCGTCCCGGTGCGCCGCGCGACCGCCAGCTCGTCGTCCGGCAGCGCGAAGTGGTCGAGCCCGACGAACTCGTAGCCCGCGCCGGTGAAGCGCGCGACCGAGTCGGTGAACAGATCCATCTTCGCCGCGGCGTCGGGGAACGCCTCCTCCGGGAGCCCCTCCTGGTGCTTCCGGATCCACGGCACGTGCGCGTAATGGAACAGCGCGACGCGGTCCGGCCGCAGCGCGACGACGCGGTCGACCGTCGCGGCGAAGGTCTCGCGCGTCTGGTACGGCAGGCCGTAGATGAGGTCGACGTTGATCGAACGGAAGCCCGCCGACCGCGCGACGTCGACCGTCGCGCGCGTCTCCGTCTCCGACTGCACGCGGTTGATCGACTCCTGCACCTTCGGCTCGAAGTC
>DASPNK010000016.1:0-6044 GCA_035626575.1 Planctomycetota bacterium
CGCAGCTTCATCATCGGGACTGGGTCGGTGGCCGACCGGGCGCAGATCCGCGGACGGCGCTCTTATCGGCGCATGTCCTATCGAGGGCGCTCCGGCCGGTCGCCGTCAGCCGCGGTCGGACGCCAGGCGACGACCACGGCGGCGGAAACGTACAGGTCCTCGTCGGGCACGGCGTCGGCTCTTCTCACGTCACTTGGGCACGACGCGAAGATCGCGGTGGCCGACGCACGACGCCAAGACCGCGGTGACCGACGTCCGGCGCCGGGACCGCGGAGGCCCGCGCGCGGCGCGCAGCGTCGCGACGGCCCCGCATCGTGAAACGCCGGAGTGCGTCGACGATTCGGAGCCCGTGCACGGCGCCCCGCCGAAACGACGACGGCCGCCGTCGACCGGCAGCCGTCGAACCCCATCGCCGCGCAAGCGGCGTCTAGAAGCAGCGGCGCCAAAGCGCCGCCTCATCTCACCGCCGCCGCGCGGGCGCGGCGGAATCAAGAAACAGGCGGCGCCAAAGCGCCGCCTCATCTCACCGCCGCCGCGCGGGCGCGGCGGAATCAATTACCTATCCTCGCCGCCCCCGCGCTTCTCTTCTTCGTCTTTCTTCTCGACCTTCGGCGCTTCCTTCGGGGCCGGCGCCGGCTTCGACTCCGGGGCCTTGGGCGGGTCCTTCAGCGCGATCTTGAACTCCTTCGGATCGAACTGGAAGGTCGCGTACACGCCGTCCTTCAGGCCGAAGAGCGTCTTGGCGGAGTCGAGGCCGATGTCCGCGCCCTTGAAGGTGAAGACGATCATGTCGTCGCCCTCCTTCTTGCAGCCCTTCACGTCGAGGACCTTGCCGGGCACCTTCAGCTTGAACTCGATCTTCATCTCGTCCATCGCGAGCATGCCGCGCATCTGGTCGAGCTGACCCTCGACCATTTCCCGCATCTCGTCGTCCATCTGGTCGAGCTGGTCGAGAGGATTCTCCGGGAGCTTATCGAGGAGGGATCCGAGCGCCGGCATGAGCTGGAACTTCGCGACGTCCGGCTTGTCGGTCTTGTAGAAGCGCGGCAGGAAGGTCGACGGGTCGACGTCGATCGGGAGCTCTCCCTGCTCCTTGGCCGCATCCTTCATGAGGCCGTCGGCCTTGGCGTAGAGCGCGTTGAGGTCCTTGTGCGTCGCTTCGATCTCGACCGTCTTCCAGCCGTCCTTGTCGGCCGTGGACGACTTCACGACTTCAAAGCCCGCCTCCTTGAGTCCCTCGGCGAACTTCTTGTCGTCGATGTTCTCCAGCATCGTGTCGATGCCTTCTTCGGCCTGCTCGGCGGTCTCTTCGCCGCCCATCGCCGCCATCTGCTTGATCGCTTCGAAGACGTCGAGCTTCAGGGCCACCGACATCTTGAACGTCGCGCCGCCGTCGTTCCGGACCTGGGAGTCCACGCCGACTTTCGTGCAGGCGACGCAGACCAACGCCGCAAGCAGCGGCAACGCAGTGAGCAGTCTCTTCATGGTGAGCTCTTTCGCCCCGTCGGCGCCGTCGAAGGCGACGACCGCCGCGGGGGTGCGCCGCGCGCCCGGTCCTATGCGGGCGGCGGGCGACGTGAAACGCCGGTGATTCGCGTCGATGCTACGAGATTCGTCCGGCGCCGCCGGACCCGCGACCGGCGTGTGCGCGGGGAAGGTACGTCCGGTCGGTCGGTTCGGTAGCGGGGGCGTAGCCTGTACGCCGCGCCCCCCCCCACGTCGGTCAGCGATCCCCGTCCTGCCTGCCGCCGCCTTCCTCTTCCGAGGGCTTCGCCGCAGGACGCGATTCGACCTTGGCTTCCGTCGCTTTGGCCTCGTCCTCGAGCGCGATCTTGAACTCCTTCGGATCGAACTCGAAGGTGGCCCAGACGCCGTCCTTCAGCCCGAACGACGTCTTGATGCCGTCGATGCCGAGGTCGGCGCCCGAGAGCTTGAACACGACGGCGGCGTCGCCGTCGGCCTTGCAGCCCTTGGTCTGCAGGATCTTGCCGGGGACGGTCAGGCGCGCCTCGAGCCGGAAGTCGTCGAGGTGCGCCTCGTCGCGCCTCTGCGCGAGCTGCTCTTCGAGCTGCTCGATCTGATCCTCGGGGATCGCCGCCAGCTTCTCGAGCTGCGACTTGGCCTGCGCGAGCTGCACCGCGAGGGGCGTTCCGAGCGACACCTTGGCGACGTTCGGTTTGTCCGTCTTGTAGAAGCGGGCCGCGAGTCCGCCGAGAGGCGGCTCGTCGAAGTTCACGGCCGCCGCCGAAACCATCGCCGCGGTCGCCTCCGAGCGCTTCTTCGACCAGGCCGCGTAGTCTTTCAACGCGACTTCGACTTCGACGGTGCGCCATCCGTCGGCCTCGGTGGTCGCCGACTTGACGACGTCCGCGCCGGTCTTCTTCAGCGTGGCCACCCACGTCGCCTCCGAGAGCCGGTCGAGCGGCTTCGGCGCCTCGGACGGCGGCTGCTGCTTGCCGATCTGCTCGAGGACGGACACCAGCGCCGACGACGTGATCTTCAGCGTCGCGGACCCGTCGTTCTTCAACGTCGAGTTCTGCGAGAGCTTCGTGCACCCGGCGGTCATCAGGACCGCCGCCGAAACGAACGCGCACCGGACGATCTTCATGGATTTCCTTCCGCACGCGCGACGTCGCGCCGGGCGCCGCTCACGCGCCGACCGCCGACCTCGGGTGCTACCGTGCCCGGCGGTGAAACCGGCTCCGAACGCATTGGATACGCCCGTTCCGGAAAGCGACGATCTCCGCCGGGAGACGTCCCTGCTGGACGCGATCCGCGCCGAGGGGACGGCGGTGATCGTAGCTTTCTCGGGCGGCGTCGATTCGAGCTACCTGCTGTGGGCGGCGACGCGCGCCCTCGGCGCGTCCGGCGTGCGCGCCGTGATGGGGCTCAGTCCGTCGGTCCCCGCGATTCAGCGGGAGCAGGCGCGCCGCGTCGCCGAGGTCGTCGGCGTCCCCCTCGAAACCGTCGATACGCGCGAGGTCGAGGACCCGCGCTACCTCGCCAACGCCGGAAACCGGTGCTTCTTCTGCAAGGACGAGCTTTACCGGCGGCTCGGCGAGCTGTTCGACGGGCGCGGCGTCCCGGTACTCGACGGCACCAATGCCGACGACGTCGCGGGGCACCGGCCCGGCCACGAGGCGGCGCGCACGCGGGGCGTCCGCAGTCCGTTGCTCGCCGTCGGTCTCGGAAAAGCGGCCGTCCGCCGCCTCTCGCGGCGCGCCGGCCTGCCGACGGCCGACCTGCCGTCGTCGCCGTGCCTCGCGTCACGGTTTCCGGCCGGCGTGCCGGTCACCGAAGAGGGGCTCCGGCGCGTGGAGGCGGCCGAAGCCGCCGTGCGCGCCCACGGCTTCGCGGAATTCCGCGTCCGCCACCACGGCGACGTGGCCCGGCTCGAAGTGACCGAGGCCGACCTTCCGCGGCTCCTCGACCCCGCCGTCCGCGCCGACGTCGAAGCGCGCCTCCGCGCCCTCGGCTACCGCTTCGTCGCCGTCGACCTGGCCCCCTTCGCCTCCGGCCGCGGCTCCGTCGCTCCGTAGCGCGCAACCCGACGGCGGGCCTATGATTCCGCCATGCAGGTCGTCGAGGCGAAGGCGATGGTCCTTGCGCTCATGGCGGAGGACGCGCGGCGTGGCGGTCTCCCGGTTCTGATCGATCCCGCCTCGCCGGATCCGAGGGACCCGGGGAAGTTCTCCATCGACGGCAAGCCCGCGCGGGCGATCCATCACTTCAGCGGTTGGCATCCTCCGATCCACCTCGACTGGTTCGGCGACGGTTACGACCCGCCGTGCATCAACGGCAGGCCGTTCCACTGGTACGCCTTCGCGATTCCCCGCCTGCGGCGCCGTGAGGCGGATCACTACTTCGTCTGCGACTACCTGCAGATGCGCCAATGGGTCCGCGAGTTCGCGGCGCCGAAAGGCGTCGACCATCGTGATCACACGGACTGGCGCGCGGACCTCCGGATCCACGAAGGACGCCGCTCCGGTTTCTTTCGGTGGGGCGACGAGCCGATCGACTTTACGGCGCGGCCGGAGAGCCGGTGCTTCCCCCTGGACAACCTTGCGGACCTCTGCGCTCTCCGATCCTCGCCGACGTTCCCGATCGGCGCGCGACGCGGCACGGGGGAGTCGGAAGCGCATCGATTGTTGAAGGAGTTCGTCCTCGCCCGGCCGGGGTTGCTGGAGCTCAGCGACCGCGCGGAGGGCGTGCTCGAGCATCCCTTCCGCACGGGGGATCGCGTCGACGTCTTCTTCCGCAACCATCGACCGGAGCGGTCCGTGGTCGAGATCGAAGTCGAGGGGCGGGATGCGCTGATGGTCGGAGTGCACCAGGCCATCAAGTATCGATCGCTCGCCGAGGCGGCCGATCGGTTCCCGATGCACAGCTCGCGCGTGCGCGCGTACGTCGTCGCGTACGACGTCGGCTACGACGAGGTCCGTGAAGAGGCCGAGCGGTACGACGTGCGGCTGGTCGAGGTCGATCGACGCAAGGTGCTGCTCGACGCGTCGTGACGCGAGGCGCGCCAGGGCGCCGACCGCGCGCCTCCGAAACGCGAACGGCCGCGCCGTGCGGGCGCGGCCGTTCGCGCGGCGCGGCGCGGCGCCGCGCTCGGAAGCGCGGCGCGCGACGGGTGCGATCAGATCGTCGTGTAGGTCTTCGGCCCGCTGACGTTCTTCACCGTCAGCGTCACCGGGTCGATCTCCAGGCCCACGTAGTACACCGTGAAGCCCGGCGGCAGCACGACGCTCAACGAAGCCTGGCCGTTCGCGTCGAGCACGCCGAAGAAGGGCGGCCCGAGGCTCGCCTCGGCAAGGATGTCCGTGAACGGGATGTCCAGGCCGTAGAAGTAGCCGTTCGGGAAGTTGCCCGCGGTCAGCGTGATCGCGTTGAAGTAAACGGCGCCCGGCGCTCCGCCCGAGTTGATCAGGAGGGTCGGGTTCGGGAAACCGCCGAGCGGCTGCGAGATGGTGAAGTCCCAGCAGTTCGAGAGCGTGACCGAGTAGTCGATCTCGAACGGGATGCCCACCTGCACGGGGCCCTGCACGAGGATCGACCAGTAGCCCGGCGCGAGGCCCGCCACCGCCGTCGGAAGGAACTGCACCGCGTTGCCGACCGGCGCGATCGGCGCGTTCGCCGAGATCGAGGGGACGAACGGCCCGCCCGAGACCGTCGCGCTGAGCGCGTAATCGAGCCAGTAGGTGCCGGCGGCGAGGGTGATGCCGTTGCCCTGCATCACCACGTCGAAGATGGGGCGCGTGCCGCCGTTCACCGGCGTGTTCGAGGTACGGAAGATGTTGGTGAACGACGACGACACGAACTGATTCGACCCCGTGAAGTCGTGGATGATGTTCGAGCCGGCCTGATTCGGCGGGCCGTCCCAGATGCGGTAGTTGCCGCCGTTGAGCGTCGAGGTCGGCGGCAGCGTGGCGGGCGCCGACGTCAGCGTCTGGTAGCCGAAACCCTTGATCGAGTTGATGGTCCAGGTCTGGCCGCACGGAACCGTGAAGTCGTCGGCGACGCGGAACCCCGGTGCGGGCAACGCAGCCGAGTTCGCGGTGAACCCGAACGTGCCGGACGTCAGTTCCAGCGCGCTGGCGTCGGCGCCGAGGTAGCCGGACCCGGGGTGCGTGACGATGGGACCGTTGGAGTAGACGGTTTGGGCCGTCGCGGCGGACGTCGCGACGAGCGCGACGGCGACGACGCCGAGGGAGCGGAACTTCATTGGGAACTGCCTTTTCTCTGAGAGCGCGGGCGCGCGCTGAGTCGGGCGCCGTGCGCGGGAACCATCGAGAGCGGAGCTCGTCGACACGCCGCGAACGCTCCGTCAGCGCCGCCGCGTCGTCGACCAGTCCTGGGGGGGGGTGCGCGCGCAGGGGGCACACGCGCGCGTCGGATTATAGAGATGTCGAGCCGCGCGGCGGAAACATCCGAGCCGCAGCGCGGGGAACGACCGCGCTTCGGCAAAAACGGAAGTCGGGACGTCGGGACGGCTAGTTCTTCAGCAGGGCGACGCCGCAGATGCCGTTGACCAGCAACGCCAG
>DASPNK010000017.1:0-2384 GCA_035626575.1 Planctomycetota bacterium
TCGTGCTGATCACTTCGCGGAGCGGCGTCGAAGATCGGCGGCGCGCCGAGGCGTCGGGCGCGACGGACTACGTCGTCAAGAGCGCGTTCGACCCCGTCGCGCTCCTCAGGCTCCTCGAGTCGGTCGTGCGATGAGCGACCGGCCCCTTCGAGTGCTCGTGGTCGACGACTCGCCGACGGTGCGCGCTCGCATCGCCGCGGCGCTCTCCGCCGACGCCGGCTTCGCGGTCGCGGGCGAATCCGCGGACGGGCGCGCGGCGCTGGAGCGGTGCGTCGCGCTGCGGCCGGACGTCGTCACGCTCGATCTTCAGATGCCGGCGATGAACGGCGTCGAGGCCGCCGAGGCGATCATGGCGTTCGCGCCGACGCCGATCCTCGTCGTCTCGTCCGCCGACAACCGCGGCGACCTGCTCCACACGTACGACGCGTTGTCGGCCGGGGCGGTCGACGTGCTCGAGAAGCCGCGCGGCGACGCCGCCGACGACGACTGGGACCGGAGGCTGCGCGACGCCGTGCGCATGGCGGCGCGCATCCGCGTCATCACGCATCCGAGGGCGCGACTCAACGCCGCGCGCCGCGCCGCGGAGACGGCCGAGCCGGCGGAGGTCGCGGCGCCGTCGACCGGCGCGGTGGTCGCGCTCGGCGCGTCGACGGGGGGCCCCGGCGCGCTGCGCGACATCCTCGGCGCGCTGCCGCGCGGTTTTCCCGCGCCGATCGCGGTGGTGATGCACGTCGCGCAGGCGTTCGCGGCGGGATTCGTCGAATGGCTGGCGGGCCGCACCGCGCTGTCGGTCGCCCAGGCGAAGGACGGCGATCCGCTGTGGACGCCGGGACGCGTCGTCGTGGCGCCCGCGGGGAGGCATCTCTCGATCCGCGACGGCCGCTGGCGGTTGCTCGAGACCCCGGAGCGACATTCCTGCCGTCCGTCGGTCGACGTGCTGTTCGAAACCGCCGCCGCCGAACTGGGGCCGCGGCTCTGCGCCTGCCTCCTCACCGGCATGGGGCGCGACGGCGCGGCCGGCCTGCTCGCGGTGAAGAACGCCGGCGGCGCGACGATCGCCGAAGACGAGAGCACGGCCGTCGTTTTCGGCATGCCGCGCGAGGCCGTGCAGCTCGGCGCGGCCCACCAGGTTCTCCCGAGACCCCGCATCGCGCGCGCCCTCCTCGCCTTCGCTGAGGCGCGCGCCCGGAAGGCGACCCCATGACGCGACGCGTCCTCGTCGTCGACGACAGCCTCACGGTCCGCATGGATCTGGTCGACGCGCTCAAGCGGGCCGGCCTCGACGCCGACCCGGCGGCCACGCTCGACGAGGCGCGCCGGCGGCTCGCGGCGGGGCGTTACGACGCGGTCGTGCTCGACGTGATGCTGCCGGACGGCGACGGGTTCGAGTTCCTCGGGGAGCTGCGGAAAACGCCGGCGACGGCGGCGCTGCCGACGTTGATGCTGACGTCGGAGGCCGAAGCGCGCGATCGCCTCCGAGGATTCGGCAAAGGCGCCGACGACTTCGTCGGAAAGCCGTACGACGCCGGATACGTCGCGGCGAGGGTGCGCGAGCTGGCGGCGGCCGGCGAGGAGCTGTCGCCCTTCGGGCGTCCCGCCGTCCTGGTGGTGGAGGACTCGCCGACGTTCCGCGCCGAGATGGTCCGCGTTCTCGACGGCGCCGGCTATCGCACGGTGGAGGCGGGGAGCGGGGAGGAGGGCCTGGCGCTCGCCGCCGGCGAACGCCTCGCCGCGGCGATCGTCGACGGCGTGCTCCCGGGCATCGACGGCGCCGAAACGATCCGGCGGATCCGACGGGACGCGGCGCTTCGCGCGTTGCCGTGCCTGATCCTGACGGCGTCGGGGGAGACCGTCGACGAGGTGCGCGCGCTCGAGTCGGGGGCGGACGCCTACCTACGCAAGGAGTCGGGCGCCGAGGCGGTGCTGCCGCGGCTCGCCGCGCTCCTCCGGGGGAGCGCCCCGCCCGAAGCGCCCCCGGTGCGTAGCCTGCACTCCCGCCGCCGCCTCCTGCTCGCCGGACGCGACGGCGCCGCGCTGGAGGAGGTCGCCGCGAAGCTGGCGCCCGACGGCTACGACCTCGCTCTGGCGCGCGGCCCCGAGGAGGCCGCGAACCTCGTCGGGGTCCAGCCTCCGGACGCCGTTCTCCTGCTCGACGCCGAAGACGGCGCGGACGGCTGCGCGCGGTTCCGCGCCGCGGACGGCGGTCGCGATCTGCCGCTCCTCCTCCTCGCGAAGGACGGGGACGCCGCGGCGGCCACGCGCGCCCTCGAGGCCGGGGCGGACGACGTGCTGCCTCTCGACGCCGGCGCGCCGCTGCTGCGCGCCCGCACCGCCGCGCGCCTCCGCCGGAGCCAGCGCGCGGACGAACGGCGGGAGGCGGAGGC
>DASPNK010000018.1:0-2416 GCA_035626575.1 Planctomycetota bacterium
CTCCCGTGGCCTCGCTCCTCCCGCGGTCCTTCGGAGGCGACGAAACGGTCGAACGCGTGCGCGCGGCGACGGACATCGTCGACCTCGTCTCCCGCTACGTCCCGCTGCGTCGCGCGGGCGGCGCGTTCAAAGGGCTCTGTCCGTTCCACCAGGAGAAGAGCCCCTCGTTCCACGTCAATCCGCAGCGCCAGATCTTCAAGTGCTTCGGATGCGGCCAGGGCGGCGACGTCTTCAGCTTCCTCATGAAGCTCGAAAAGGCCACGTTCCCCGACGCGCTCCGGCAACTCGCGGAGCGCGCGGGCATCCCGTTGAAGCCGGCGACGCCCGAGGAGTCGCGCCGCCGCGACGCGCGCCAGGAGCTCTATCGCGCGCTGGACTGGGCGCAGCGGGTCTTCGCGCGCGACCTGCGCGGACCCGCCGGCGCCGCCTGCCTCGCCTACGTCGAGTCCCGGGGCATCGACGCGACCCCGCGCGAAGAGTTCGGCCTCGGGTACGCGCGCGGCGGCGGCCGCGCGCTCGTCGAGTACGCCGCGAAGCAGGGCGTGCCGGTCGACCTGCTCGAGCGCGCCGGGCTCGTCCTGAAGCGCGACGGCGGAGGGTGGTACGACCGCTTCCGCGACCGGCTCACGTTTCCGATCCGCGACCGTCAGGGCCGCGTCGTCGCGTTCGGCGCGCGCTCGCTCGACGGGTCCGAGCCCAAGTATCTGAACTCGCCGGAGACCGACCTCTTCCAGAAGGGGCGGACGCTCTACGGCCTCGACCTGCTGCGCACGCATCGGCGGGAGCAGCCGGTGCTGGTGATGGAAGGCTACACCGACGTGATCATGGCGCGGCAGGCGGGCCTGACCGGCGCCGTCGCCACGTTGGGCACCGCGTTCACGCCCGCCCACGCCGTCCTTCTCCGCGCGCACGCCGACCGCGTCGTGCTTCTGTACGACGGCGACGCCGCCGGGCTGGACGCCGCCGCCCGCGCCGCACCGCTGCTGCTCGACGAAGGCCTTTCCGGCGGCCTCGACCTGCGGGTGGCGACGCTCCCCGACGGCGAAGACCCGTGCGACTTCTTCGTGCGGCGGGGCGCGGCGGGGCTCGCGGAGCTGGAGGGTTTCGTCGTCGAGCTGGCGGACTTCCTGCTTTCCCGTCTGGCCGCAGGGCACGACCTCGGCAGCCTCGCCGGAAAACGGCGCGCCGCCGACGAGGCCGCCCGCTGGGCGGCGCACGTGCGGGACGGCGTCTCCCGCGCCGCCTTCGCCGAGCGCGCCGCCCGCGCCCTCGGCGTGCCCTCCCCGACGTTCCTCGCCCTCGCCGAGGCGGAGCGCGTCAAGCTCGCCGCGCAGGAGGCGCGCCGGGAGGACCGGTTCGGAACGGCGGCCCCGGCCCCGCGCGCCGAACCCCCGCCGGCCGACCCGATTCCGGTTTCACCTCCGGCGCTGCGACGCAGTTACGAGACCGTCGTCGACGCCGCGGTCAACCGGCCGGATCTCGCGGCGCGCTTCGCCGCCCGGTTCCGCGAGGAGCTTTTCGCCGCGGTTCCGGGGGGAAAGACGGTCGCGGCGCTCTTCCGGCTGGCGGCGGCGCACCCCGATTACGACGCGTCGCGGATCCTCGCCGCGTCGCCCGACGCCGCCGGGCGCGCGCTGGCCGAGCGTTTCGTCCGCGCCGAAGATCCGCCCGAAGAGCTGGAAGGCTTGCTTGAAGGCGCCTTCCGCTACTTGGAAAATGCCGCTCTGAAACCGGACGCCCGCAGGCTCAAGGAGCAGCTCGCCTACGACGACGACGTCGGCGCGCTGAAAGGGCTCCGAGACCTTCTGCGCCGCCGGTCGTCCGGACCGTGAGTCGGGAGCCCTCGTGAAGAACGCCCGCCGCCGTGCGCCGAGCGCAGCCGTCGCCGAGACCGCCGCGCCCGAGAAGAACGGCCCGATCCCGGAGTTCGCGGCGCTGGTGTCGGAGGGGAAGAAAAACGGTTTCCTCACCTACGACCGGGTGAACCGCGCCATCCCGCCCGAGGTCACCTCGCCCGACAAGCTGGAGGAGGTCCTCAACGCCCTCCAGGAGGAGGGCGTCGAGATCGTCGCCGAAGACGAGTCGGTCGAGCGCGGGTTCGACAAGGGCTTCGCCCTCGTCAACGACGAAGAAGAAAAAGAGATCGTCGCGGAGGATCTCGAACGGGAAGAGGAGGAGGCCGAGGACGAGATCCCGTTCGCCGCCGGGCCGGCGGAGCGCATCGACGACCCGGTGCGCATGTATCTCACCCAGATGGGCGAGATCCCGCTGCTGACGCGCGAGCAGGAGATCAACCTCGCGCGGAAGATCGACATCACGCGGCGCCTCTACCGGCAGAAGGTCATCGAGTCGTCGGTCGCGGCGATGGCGGCGGTCAAGATCTTCGAAGACGTCGACCGCGGCGCGCTGGCGTTCG
>DASPNK010000019.1:0-7627 GCA_035626575.1 Planctomycetota bacterium
CTCCGCTTCGACGAACGGCTCGCCGTACTCCTGCTGACGCCAGTCTTCGGTCAGCGAGCCGAAACACGTCCCGGAAAGCAGCACGTTCACGCGGGCGCCGCGGGCGCGGAGCGCCGCGATCAATGCGTTGAGGTCGCTGCCGGGGCGCGGATCGGCGTCGGTGGCGAGCAGCACCGTTCCGCCGCTCTTCATCGCGAGGGTGCCCTGCGAGACGCCGCCCACCGACTGCTCGGGGCAGTCGCCGCCGCCCGAGGCGCTCAGCGCCGACACGTCGGCGGTGATCGTGGCGAGGTTCGTGGTGGACGGTCGCACCGTCACGTTGTCCTTGAACGTCGTCAGCTGGAACCGCACCGCGGTCGACGTCGGGTCGAACGTGGAGAGGAAGGCGAGCAGCGCGTTACGCACGCCGTCGATCTCCTCCGACATGCTTCCCGTGTCGTCGATGATGAACGCGAAGTCCACGCCGCCGAGGCGACGCGCGCCGCTCCAGTACACGCCGGTGGACGGCGCGGCGGTGTTCTCGCCTTCGACGACCCACAGCAGGACGCCGTTGGTCGCGGCCGCGCGGATCGGGTCCCACTCGCCCTGGGTGGGCGTCCATTCGGCGACGTCCCCGAGCTCCGGAGACGCCCCGACCTCGGCGAACGCGTCGCTGTAGAAGCGCACGCGGAACTTGTTCAGCGTGTGCTTCTCCCACTTGAAGGTGGGCGGCATGACGTCGATCGCGTCGCCGTCGGCCGGCGCGGTCTGCGCGGGCGACACCTTGTTCTGGGCGAACGTCGCGCCGTAGTTGATCTTCTCCTGCGTCGTCTTGCCCGAGATGATCGCGTTCCAGATGTCCGACAGGTTGTTGTGGGCGGCGGCGTTCTTGATCACGTTCCACGTGCCGGGGTGGCCGTCGGCCACCACGTCGTCGCCGTCGACCGCCGAGTCGGCGACGTCGAGCAGCGCGCGCGAAACGTTGGTCTCGACGCCTTCGCCGATGCCGTTGCAGCTGTCGCGACTCTCGTTGTCGTACTGCCACGCGGCGCCGGTGGCGGCGGTGTTCGAGTGATACGACGTGTCGCCGGCCTGCGGGACGTTGAGCGCGGCGGCGTTGGTCACCAGCTGCGCGGCGATGCCGAGGTAGGTCGCCAGACCTTCGCCCCAGGCGAGGCGCGATCCGTTGTCCTTGCCGAGGCTCGCGATGAGGTTCTGGCTGCAGGCGTGCGGACCGCCCGGGTTGTTGTCGAGGGTGAACAGGCTCGCGACGTAGTGGCCGTACTCGTGGAGCAGCACGTCCCACATGAACGGCTTGCTGGGGTGGATGTTCAGGGTCGCGCCGTCGAAGAACGACGCCGTGCCGGCGCCCGTCGTCGGATAGTTGGTGACGATGAGCGCGGGCGTCGTGCCGTTCACCTGCATGATGTAGCGGTTGCCGACGATCATCGCGTCGGACACGCTGAAGGACCGGCCCTGCGTGGTGGCGTTGCCCGACGTCAACGTCTCGCCCGTGATGACCGTGTTATCCGCGACGGCGGGGTACACCTTCTCGAGGAAGTACACGCCGTTCATCGGCGGCGTCGCGCCCGTGGCGAACAGGACGCGCGTCGAGAAGTTCTCCGAGAGCACGCGCACGCGGATGTCGCGCGGCGAGGCCCCGAGCGCGGCGTTCGCCATGACCAGCGTGAACGCGCCGGCGTCGCTCGCGACCGTCGACCCGACCTCGACGAGCGGCGTGGCCGGCGGGTTGCCGAGGAACGCCTTCACGATCGCCTGGCGCGACGGATGCACGCCGCCGCCGGAGTCGGTCCACTGCGCGGTCCCCGAGATGCTCACCGACCCCGCGCCGCCTTCGGCGAAGACCGGCTCCGTCAGCGGGCTGACCAGCGGCGCCGCAAGGAGAGCGTCCAGTTCGAAGGACGCCTGCGCGGCGGAGATCGTCATCGCCGTGAGGCGCGCGTTGACGTCCTGCACCTGCAGCTCGAGCAGGCTGCTGCCGCCGGTGTACTGCGCGGACCCGGTGTACAGCACGTAGAACGGGAACTCTTCCGCCTCGCGCGGTTCTTCGCCGCAGGCGGTGATTTCGAACCAACGGGTGTTCGCGAAAAGCGCCCCGCCCCCGACGCCCGTCAGGTTCAGCGTGACCGGGAAGGTCACGGGCGTCCCCGCGACGAGATTGGTCAGGTTCTGGTTCGAGGGCGCCGCGAGGACGACGATCCCTTCCGTCGTGAAGTTCACCGCGACGCGCGCGAGGTTCGCGCTCGGCGTCACGGTGACGTTGAGCTGGATCGGGCCGCCGAGCGGCGCGCTCACGACCGCGTACGTCAGGTTGTAGGGGACGGTCGACGGCGTCTGCAGCCGCCCCGCTTCGGCGCACGAACGGTAGCGACCCTCCGCAGGACGTTGAGCCCGCGTTTCCGCGGCGGCGAGCGTCGCGACCAGCGCGACCGCAGCCAGCGCGACCAGGCGCCGCGCACGATTTCCGATCCGGTTCATGTGTCCGCTCCTCATCGGGCGTCCCGCGCCGCGCGCGACCCTTCGGGGCCGAGCTGAGCCTCGGGCGGCCTATCTCCTATCGCGTCACTCGCGACGGAAAGCCACGGCGCCGCCGTAGCCTCCCGTCACGAACCCTTCGCGTCCGGCGTGCAACGCCGTCCACGCGTGTCTCGCTTCCGGCGTGCGTACGCGCTCCCACGCGCCGCGGTCGCGGCGGCGCAGGACCACGTTCTCCAGGCCCGCGGCCCACCACGTCCCGCCCGCGTCGCGGGCGAGGGCGTAGAGCGTCGACCCGACGCCGCTCGGCTCGGGCGCCCACGTCGCGCCGTCGTTCTCGGTCGCGACGAGCGTCCCGTCGCCTCCGCAGGCGAATCCCCGCCCGTCGGCGCCCATGCGCACGGCGAACAGCGCGGAGCGCACGCCGACCGGCACGGCGGACCAGGCGCCGCCGCCGTCGGCGCTGAACAGCGCCGCGCCGTTCTCGCCGACCGCCCACCGCGACGCGCCGCGCGCCGCGGCGCCGTAAAGCGTCTCCTGCGTGGGCGCGGTCGAGACCCGCCACGAGGCGCCGCCGTCGTCGGTGACGGCGATGCGACCGCCGTCGCCGACCGCCGTGCCGCGCTCGCCGTCCCACGCCGCGCCGCGTACCGAGGCGCCGGACCAGAGACGGGCGCCTTCCTTCCAGGCGGCGCCGCCGTCGACGGTCGTCCAGGTGCGCCCGCTTTGCCCGACCAGCGCTCCGCGGCGGGACGCGTCGAACCACGCGAGGCTCGCAAAGCCTTCGTCCTGCGGCGCGCGGTGGGCGGTCCACGCCTCGCCCAGGCGCGGCGTGTGAAACAGTTGCGCGGGCTGGGCGGCGAACGCCCACAGACCGCCGCCGCCGTCCGGCACGAACCCCCCGATGAGGCCTTCCTCGGCGGCGTCGGCGATGCGGATCGAAGTCCACACGGGCTCGCCCGGCGCCGGGGGCGCGGTCGTCGGCGGCGGGGCGGCCGGGGGCGGCGTGCCCCCTGAAACGGCTTCGACGCCGGCCGTTTCCGGACGGTCGTTCTCCGACGCTTCGCAGCCGAGCGCGACGGCGGCGATCGATATTGCGGCGATCCGAACCAGGCGGCGCCCCACTCGATGTCCCCCGTGAAACGGCGATCCGCCGCCCTTCTCCCAGGCGGAGGAGGCCGCGGCGACGTTCCGCCGCGGCCCGTTCAAGTCCCATAGACGGGACGCGCCCGATGTGTCGCAACTCGTGGCAGGGAAGCCTCGGACGCGCGTCCGTCCGCGCCCGCCGTCATCCTTTAATGACGCAAGCGCGGTTCTTCGGCGCGAAGTGACGACCGCCTCGCCCCCCGCTCGGGCGGGCGATATCGTCCGGACGCATGACACCCGAGGCGGTCGTTCTGGTCACCGGCGCCGGCGGCGAAATGGGCCACGGGCTGATCGAGGCGCTCGCCGGGCGCGGCGTCCGCGTCGTCGCTTTCGACCTGAAAGAGCCGGACGCGGCCGTGCGCGCGAAGTGCCGGGAAACGGTCGGCGGCGACATCGTCAGGGACGCCGACCTCGCGCCGCTCTTCGAACGCCACCGGTTCGAGGCGGTCTTCCACCTCGCCGCCCTGCTCTCGACCAGCGGCGAGCGCGCGCCGGAGAAGGCGCACGCCGTCAACGTTCAAGGCACGCTGAACCTGCTCAACCTCTGCGCGGCTTCGGCCCAGCGGTCCGGCGAGCCGGTCAAATTCCTCTTCCCGAGCACGATCGCGGTCTACGGCCTCCCCGACCTCGAGACGAAGGCGCGATTCGCGCGCATCAAGGAGCACCAGTACATCCAGCCGACGACGATGTACGGCTGCAACAAGCTCTACTGCGAGAACCTCGGCCGCTACTTCGCGAAGCACTACCGGAGGCTCAGCGCCGACGCCGACCGCCCCTCGGTCGACTTCCGCGCGATCCGGTTCCCGGGGCTCATCTCCGCGTTCACCGTGCCGAGCGGCGGTACGAGCGACTACGCGCCCGAGATGCTGCACGCCGCCGCGCAGGGCCGCCCGTACGCCTGCTTCGTCGCCGAAGACCGGCGGATCCCCTTCATGGCGATGCCCGACGGCGTCGACGCGCTGCTGCGCCTCGCCGATGCGAAGGCGGAGAGGCTGACGAGCCACGTCTACAACATCGGCGCGTTCGCGCCCAGCGCGGCGGAGATCGCCGATCGCGTGCGCGCCGCCTTCCCGAAGGCCGACGTCACCTTCGCGCCCGACCTCAAGCGGCAGGCCATCGTCGACACCTGGCCCGCCGACGTCGACGACGCTCTCGCGCGCTACGACTTCGGCTTCACGCCGCGGTACGACTTCGAACGTTGCTTCGACGAGTACCTCGTGCCGAACATCCGCAGGCGCTACGGCGCGGCCTGAGCCCGGCGCGCCGCGTCACGCGCCCCCGCGCCGCGCGCCGCCCTGGCCGCCGCGCTCCTCCCGCGCTTCCCGCGCCTCTTTCGCGGCCGCCTTCGCCGCCGCGGCGCGATGTTCGGCGTGCGCGGCGTCGCCCTTCGCGCCGTCGACTTTCGGTTCGTTGAGCCGCGCCGCGCTCGAGGCCGAAGGCGTCGACGCGACGTCCTCCCCCACCTCGCCGACGTCGATCTGACCGCCGCAGTACACGTCGAAGTCGATTCCCACCTGCACGGCGCGGCGCGCGATCTCGGCCGGATCGTCGAGCTGCGCGTAGAGAACCTTCAACGCGCCGAGCGCGTACTTGCCGCCCGATCCGATCGCCGTGTACGCGGTGAAATACGTCACGTCGAAATCGCTCGACACCCGGTAGATGCCGTTGCGGTTCGCCAGCACGAAGGTCGAGTCGAGGTCGGCGCCGTTGCCCGCGCTGGTCCGGAACGGGTACTCCTGGCGGATGGCGCGCCAGAAGTTGAGGAAGAACGCGAACACCTCCTGCTCGGTCCGAAGCTGCGGCGGCGGATTGCTGGCGAGGTGCGACTGCAGCATCTCGGTGTAGAGCGACCACCCCGCGACCGCGAGGAGCGACTCCCCGACGCGCTGCACCTTGTGGAACTGGCAGTTGTCGGGCGAGAACCGTTGACCGGCGAAATTGACCAGCGAATCGGCGGCGAGCACGGTGCGGCCGTTCTTGCGGACGGCGACGGCGACGGTCATGCGGCGTCCTTCGCGCGCTCCCGGCGCCGGGCGCGCGCATGACGGGCGGCGCCCGACCGGGGACGGCGGTCGCTGCGCCCTCGCGGGGTTCATAGAGCGGGCCGAAGGTTCCCGCGGCGCACGTCGCGCGGCGCGCGGCGTTCGCCCAAGGCGGGACGCTTGAATCCCGACGGCGGCGGTCTTAGATTTCGCGCCCTTCGCCCTCGTCGTCTAGGCCGGTCCAGGACACCAGGTTCTCATCCTGGGAACACGGGTTCAAATCCCGTCGAGGGTACTCATAAGAGCGCGCGCCTTGGCGCGCGGCGTTCTTAGACCGCGCGCTTTGGGCGCGCGGCGTTTCCTAGAGCGCGCGCTTTGGGCGCGCGCTGCTGCTGGATCGCGCGCTTTGGCGCGCGATGCTCATAGACCGCGCGCTTTGGGCGCGCGGCGGTTCCTATTAGCGCGCTGCTTTTGGAGCGCGCGCTTTGGCGCGCGATGCTCATAGACCGCGCGCTTTGGCGCGCAGCGTTTCTTGAGCGCGCGCTTTCGGCACGCGCGGCTTTCGGATCGCGCGCTTTGGCGCGCGATGCTCTTGGACCGCGTGCTTGGGGCGCGCGCGCTTCTTGACCGCGCACTTTCGGTGCGCGGGGTCGGAGACCGGCGCGGCTCGGCGTGCGACGTCGGGTTGGATCGCTTCGCCGTCGCTACGACGACGACGCGCGGCGGGCGCCTTCGGCGAGGCGGGCGAGGGTTTCGTCGCGGCCGAGGATCAGGTGGCAGTCGAAGAGGCCGGGGCCGGTGGTGCGGCCCGTCAACGCGGCGCGGACCGGGTGGACGAGGTCGCCGAATCCGACGCCCTTCGACGCGGCGAACGCGCGCGCGACCGCCTCGAGCGCCGCGGCGTCGGCCCACGGCGCCGGCGGAAGCTGTTCCGCGTAGGCCGTGAGCAACGCCGCCGTGTCGGGGCGCTTCTTGAGGTTCTCGAGCGCCTTCTTCTCGAACTCCGGCGCGCGGAACGCCCACGCCGCCAGCTCGACGATCTGGGACCAGTAACGCAGCCGGCCGTGCTCGGCGGCGACGACGCGCGTCGCCTTCTCCAGCTCCGGCGGCGACGGCGTCTTCCCGATCAGCCCTGCGTCCGAAAGGCGCGGAAGCGTCTGCTTCAGCACCTCGTCGAGCGACATGCGGCGTATGTACTCGCCCGACATCCAGTCGAGCTTCTCGAGGTTGAGGCGCGCCCCGCTCGAGACGACGCGTTCGAGCGAAAAGCGCTCGACCAGCTCGGCCCGCGACATGATCTCGGTTTTGTCGTCGTACGACCAGCCGAGCAGCGCGATCCAGTTGAGCAGCGCGTCGACCGGGTAGCCCTTGCGCTGGTAGTGCTCGAGCGCCGCCTCCGGGTGCTTGCGCTTGGAGAGCTTCCCTTCGCCCGCGGGCGCGAGGATCAGCGGAAGGTGCGCGAACTGCGGCACGTCCCAGCCCATCGCCTTGTAGATGACGATCTGCTTGAACGTGTTGGTGAGGTGGTCCTCGCCGCGGATGACGTGCGTGACGCCCATGTGATGGTCGTCGAACACCACCGCGAGGTTGTAGACCACGGCGCCTCCGGTGCGCACGAGGATGATGTCCTCGATGTCCTCGTTCTTCACCGTGACGTCGCCGCGGATCAGGTCCTTCAGGACCGTCTCGCCGTCGGGCACGTTGAGGCGGAGCGTGTGCGGCTCGGTCGCGGCGCGGCGCAGCGCTTCGTCGCGCGGCACGGCGCGACAGCGGCGGTCGTAGCGCAGCGTGAGACGGTTCTCCGTCTGGTGCTTGCGCATCGCCTCCAGCGTCTCCTTCGAGCAGAAGCACGGGTAGACGCCGCCGCGCTCCAGGAGCTTCGCGCTGAAGGCGCGATACAGCCCGTCGCGCTCCGACTGCGCGTACGGCGCCGCGGGCCCGCCCTGCTCGGGGCCCTCGTCCGGATCCAGGCCCAGCCAATGCAGGCCTTCGTAGATGGTCCGCTTCGACGCTTCGGTGTTGCG
>DASPNK010000020.1:0-3453 GCA_035626575.1 Planctomycetota bacterium
GCGCGCGCTTCAACGCGTGCGCGGCGCCGTCGACGTCGCCCGACGCTTCGAGGGCTCCGGCCTTCAGCTCCAGCAGGCGCGGCGTTTCGCCGCGCTCGAGCGCCACGTCGACGAAGGCCAGCGCGCGGCCCGCCTGGCCGCGGGCCAGCAGCGCTTCGGCCAGGTCTCCGGCGAGGTCCCCGTCCGACGGGTCGCAGGAAAGCGCGCGTTGGAGGCGGTCGACGGCCTCGTCGGCGCGGCCTGCGGCCAGCGCGAGGCGCGCGCGCAGGTGTCCGGCGCGGTTTCGCAGGACGCGCGGAACGCGGTCGTCGAGGAAGAGCCGCTCGAGGTCGTCGAGCAGGGCGTCCGGCGCTGCCCGGGCGTCGGCGTCGAGCGCCAGTTCGGCGCGCGCGAGCGCGGCGGTCGGCTCGTGCCCCAGTTCGGCGGCGACGCGGCGGAACCCGGCCCGGAGGAGGAGCGGGGCGATTTCGGCGGGCGCGTCTTCGAAGTCGCCGGCGCCGTCGGAGAGCCGCGCAAAGGCGGCGATCGCGTCGGCGGGGCGGTCGCGGCGCGCGGCGATCGCGGCGAGGTGACGCCACGGCCAGCTCTCGGCGGCGTAGCGGCGCGCGACGGCTCGGTTGAGCGCCTCCAGCTCGCGGAGCTGCGCCTCCGTCGCGTCGGGCGCCGGGCGCGCGCGGTCGCGGAGCGGGCGTTCGAGGCGACGGCGTACGGCGTCGCCGAGTCTGAGGCCGTTTTCGATCGCGGCGAGGACGTCGTCGTCGAAGCGCGCCGCGCAGGCCGCGACGCGGGCGAGGCGCTCGGCGTCGTCGGGCGTGACGAAGGCGGCGCCGGGCCAGGCGTCGAGCGCGCGGCGCGCGTCGCCCGCGTCCAGCGCGAAGCGGAAGAGCCGCGCCTGGAGGCGGTCGCGGGCGTGGGCGTCGGGCGCGGCGTCGCGGCGGAGCGCGGCCTGCAGCTTGTCGAGGAGACGGCCGATTTCGGCGCTGGAGAATCGGCGCACCGCGCCTTCGAGGTAGGCGGGCGCGAGGTCGATCAGCTCGGCGCCGCGCGGCCCCGCCTCGGGCGCCACCGCGACCGCGTCCGCAAGCACGGCGAACACCCGGAATGCCCGGCGCTTCGAGCCCAGCGGCCGCAGTCGTTCGAGCAGGTCGCGGGCGAACGGGGCGACGAGCGCGGATCGCGCCGGCGCCGGAGGAAGCGTCGCTTCGTGCTCCGCCGCGCGCAGGAGCGCGGTGGCGGCGTCGAGCGCGGACTTCCGGGCGCTGGCGCGATAGAGCCGCGCGCGCAGGAATTCGGCGCGCCACAGAAGCTCGCGGTCGGCGGCGTCCTGCGGCGCGGGCATGCGCTCGACGACGTCTTCCGCGACGAGATCGCCCGCGCCGCCGCGGGAGATCGCTCCGACGTCCGCCGCACGCTCGAGGGCGTCCAGCCGTTTCGCGAGCTTCTCGCGAAGCCGGACGGCGGAGAGAGTTTTCCTGATCATCGTTCGGACTCGCGCACGCTCCGACTCTTTCGGCGTCCGCGGGACCGGACCAAACCGGCGGAGGCGGACGGGTCCGGCCGCGTCGCGCGCGCCGGGGCGGTACCATCCGCCGCGCCGCGCGCCCTTCCACCATGAACGGACTGCTTCCCGAAAAGGGTCTCACCGAAGCCGATCTGGAGTTCCTCGACGCCCACGTGCGGGACGCCGCCCTCGCCAGCGGCCTCGACTTCGGGCATCTGCCGTGGACGGTGGCGGCGATGCGCGACGCGTGCCTCACGCTGCGGCACGTCGAGGGCGGCCGCATCCGCGCCGTGGCGATCGCCTACGACCGCGGCGTCGAGCGCGAGATCGCGGCCGTCGCGGTGCAGCCGGGCGCGCGGCATCGCGGGCATGCGCTGCGGCTCCTGGACGGCCTCGTGCGCCCGCACGTGGCGGCGAGCCCGAAGCACCGGTGCGTCGCATCGGTGTGGCCGGGCGTGCCCGACGGCGCCGGCGTGCTCCTCCGCGCCGAGTTCGAGACGTCGGCCGGCGCCGTGCGGTTCGAGCGCGACGCGGCGCCGTTGAAGCCCGAAGGGGAGCCGCCGCCGTTCCGCTGGATCGAGGCGGAGCTGGAGAGCGACGAGAAGCGTCGTCGCCTGACGGCGGCGGCCGCCGCCGCCTATCCCGCCGACGCCGACCTGACGCCGACGTTGACCTCCCTCGGCAGCGCGGCGAACGGGTTCCTCTCGATCGGATTCGCGGGCAACGACGCGCGCGTCGCGGCGGCGGGCCTCGAGGAGAACGGCGCGCTGCGCATCACGACGCTCTACGCCGCGGAGACGCTCAAGGACCACGTCGCCGCGGAGCACCTCATGGCGCGGCTGGTGGAGAAGGCGCGAAAGTCCGGCCTCCGCAAGCTGGTCATCGAAAGCGCGCGGCCGACGCCGCGCACCGTCCAGCGGGTGTTCCGCCTCGGATTCCGCGCGGTCGAAGCGGCGGCGGGATTCCGGCTCGGGCCGATCCCGACCCGCACGCCGCCGCACGTCTTCGCCGTGTGAGGGCGGCGGACGCACGCCGCGCCGCGGAGACGTCCGCGACGCGGCGGAAGTGCATCACGGCGTCAGGATGATCGGCGCCGGGTTGCTCGCGAAGTCCTCGGGGCTCAGCAGCAGGAACGCCCAATCGGTGGCGACGGGGCCGACGACGTTGAGCGCGGGCAGATTGATCGTCGCCGTCGCTTCGCCGAAGAGGCCGGTCGTGCCGACGACGCCGTCGAAGAGCGGCGTGTTCGCGTACTGCAGCACCGTCAACGTGAGGAAGTCGATGTTCAGCGGCACGACGACCGAGCCGACCGGCGTGCCGGGAACCGTGCCGCTCGCCGACGCCGCGAGGATGTACGAGCGGAGGTAGTTGATCGAGCCGGCGCGGATCTGGAGGCGCGTCGCGCTTTCCGTCGCGGTCGACACGAACGACGACGGCTCGACGGTCAGGGCCTGGAAGGAGTCGTAGCCGGCGATCTGGTGGAGCTCCGCGAACGTGAAGATCGACACGAGCAGGTCCTTCGTGACCGGATCGAAGGCGAGCCCTTCGGTGTTGCCGAAAACGGCCGTCTCTTCGACCGACGGGTTGAGCGCGCCGCCCGCCGGCAGGCCGTTCGCGTCGACGTCGAGCCGAAGGACGGGGCCGTTGTAGTCGCACACGAGGAGATCGCCGGCGTGCGGCCCGCTCGGAATGAAGCGCATGCCTTCGAGGTAGTAGCGGCCGACGGTGCTCAGATCGCACCACACGGAGGCGGCGATCGGCTGTTTGAAGCCGTTCGCGAGGGTCTGCAAGGTGATCTCGTAGATCACGCCCGCGCCGTACGTGCTCACCAGCAGCGTGCCGGCGTTGGGATAGCCCGACGGCACGAAGGCGAGGCCGCCCGTCGTCCCGGTGTTCGGGAGCGCGAACGTCGTCGTCGTGACGCCGTTGAACTGGCCGAGCTGGTTGTTCGG
>DASPNK010000021.1:0-3261 GCA_035626575.1 Planctomycetota bacterium
GGGCCCCGAAGGCATCGGCTTCACCGGCGCCATCGACGCCTACACGCAGCTGGCCACCGCCACCGGCGGGTCGTTCGTGTTCGTGCCGGAGGTGAACAACAACGCCGAAGGCGTGGTCAAGTACCAGGCCGCGGCGGAGAACATCCTCGCGGCGTCGATCGGCCCCAAGCTGATCTCGGCGACGCCGGGGAACGTGATGCGCGGCGCGACGGCGACGGTGCTGATCGACGCGCAGAACACCAACTTCCTCTCCAACACGACGGTCACGTTCGATACGGGCGTGACGGCGACGTCGGTGAGCGTGGTCGATCCGGTCACTCTCGCCGTCACGGTGCAGGTGGCCGCGGACGCGCCCCTCGGCTTCAAGAACGCGACGGCGACCACCAACCTCGGCGGCGGCGCCACGGAGACCGCGACCGGCGCGGCGATTCTCAACGTGATCGACGCGCCGTCGTCGCCGGCGCTTTCGTCGGCGAATCCGCCCATCGTCACGCCCGGCCAGACGGTCGACGTCGTCGTCACCGGCGTCGGCACCGCGTTCGCGGCGGGCACGACGACGGCGAGCTTCGGCGCGGGCGTCACGGTGAACTCGGTCACGGTGACCTCGCCGACGACGGCGACCGTCAACGTCACCGTCGACCCGGGGGCGTCGATCGGTTTCCGCACGGTGTCGCTCACGACCGGCGCCGAAACGGCGTCCGGCTCGTCGACGGGCTTCTTCCGCGTCGACGCGGTCGCGCCGCCGGTGCCGACCGTGACGACCATCGTGCCCGACAACTCCGCGCCGGCCACGACGTTCCCGATCAGTCTGACGGTGACGAACGCGACGCTCGATCCGGGCGGCACGACCGTCGAGTTCTCCGGTTCGGGCGTGTCGGTGTCGGGAGTCACGGTGTGCGGCAACACGGTGGTCGGGACCGTCACGATCGCGCCGACCGCGACTCCGGGGTTCCGCGACGTCATCGTGCGGTCGCCCGGCAGCGGGACGGCGGCGTCTCTCGGCGGCTTCCTCGTCGACGGCTCGGCGACCACCGCGAGCGACGACGACGACTGCGGCTCGTGCCGCGTGGTCGAAGACGCCCCGGCGCGCTGGCACGTGCTCGCCGGACTGATCGCCGCGGCCGCGGCCGCGGGGTTCGTCGGACGGCGCACCGCGCAGCGGCGCGCGAACTGACCCGCGATCGGGCCGTGGACGCGACCGCCGAAACGTCCCGCGCGGAGACCCCGCGCGGGGACTCCGGCGTGCGGCGCGGCGGCCTGGTCGCGGAGGTCTCGGCGGCGACGGCGCTGGTCGTCGTCGCCGGTCTCTTTCACCCGATCGGCGGATGGGCGGCGGCGGTGCTCGCGCCGCTCGCCGCGGTCGCGGCGGGACGGACCGGCCCTCCGCCGTGGAAGGGGCGCGCGACGTGGGCGGAAACGGCCCGCGTCGCTTGCGTCGCGGCGGGCGTCAGCCTCGCCGCGGTCGCCGCGGCGCAGGTCCTTCTCGGTCGCCTGCATTTCAGGGCTCCGGTCGAGGCGCTCGGCGCCGCCTTCTGGTGCGCGGCCTTCGCCGAAGAGTGGTTCTTTCGAGGCTATGTGCAGGGACGCGCCGCGCCGACGGCGTCGCCGCGCGACCTCCGCCTCTTCGGCGCGCGATTCGGGATGCCGGAGCTGCTCTCGGCGGCCCTCTTCGCGGCGGCCCATGCGCCGCGCCTCGGTCTCGGAGCGGTCGCGATCCTCGCGCCCGGCGCCGTCTTCGCCTGGGCCCGCAGCCGCACGGGCGGCGTCGCGGCGCCGTTCTTCCTCCACGTGGTGTTCAACGCGTGGGGGAAAAATCTCTGATTCCGCCTCGCTCGCGAGGCGGCGGTGGATCGATTCCGCCCCGCTCGCGGGGCGGCGGCGCCACGAAGCGGCTGCGCCGCGACGCGGCGCGACGTGGAGCGGGGGAACGGGGGTGTTGAAAATCGATTCCGCCTCGCTCGCGAGGCGGCGGCTTCCCGATGCGGCTGCGCCGCTACTGCGCGCGACGTGGCGGGGGAGGTCGATCGTCTCTGCGAGTTGATTCCGCCCCGCCGGCGGGGCGGCGGCGTCATGAAGCGGCTGCGCCGCGACGTCACCGGCGAGATTGGGTACCCGCGGCGGCTTCGACGTCTCGATCGTCGAGCGTGGTGCTCGGCGCCGACGACGCTTGCGGGGTCGCCGCCCGGACTCACGCTCTGCGTCTTCGTCGGAGGAGCAGCAGGCCGCCGGCGACGAAGGCGAGGCACGCCCACTGGGCGGCTGTCAGCGCGGCGTGGCGCGGGTCGAGATCCGACGCCTTGACGAAGCCGCGTGCGGCGAGGTCGGCGCCGGTCTCGGGGCTGAGGCGAAACGCGTCGAGCACGAACCGGACCGGGGCGTAACCGAGCAGGAAGACTCGCGCCGCGGCGCCGGGAGCGGCGCGGAACGCGCGGCGGAGCGCGAAGGGCGCGAGGACGACGCACGCGGCGGCTTCGAGCAAGCCGAGGTCGAGACGTGGTCCGCCCGGGGCGTCGACCGAAGGGAACCACGGCCACGGGACGCCGGGGTGGTCGTGCACGAGCGCGCAACCGACGCGGCCGAGCGCCAACGCGACGAGCACGCCGGCGCCGGTCGCGTCGAGCGCGTCGAGGGGAGGCCGTCGCGCGAGTCGCGCGAACGCCAGCGCGGCGAGCGCGCCGGCGACGACGCCGCCCGCCGACGCCGTGCCGTTGGTCACGTCCGTCAACGCCTTCAGCGGCGCGGCCTTCAGCACCTCGCCGTGGTAGGCGACCACCGCGAGGAGATGCGCGCCGATCCAGGACGCCGCGCCGACGAAGACGCAGAAGGCGACGGCCGTCGCGAGCGGCCATCCGCGTCGCCGCACGATCGCGACGGCCGCGAGGCCTCCCGCCGTCGCGCCGGCGAGGGCCGCCCAGGCGAACACCGCGAGGCCGAGCGGACGGCGTCCCGAGAAGTCGATCCACGGAAGGGGAGGCACGGCGCGAAGCTATCCGGCCCGCGCGCTCGTCGCATTGCGTCGCCTCCGCCGGAGCGAATCCCGGCCGACGCGGCGTCGCCGCGGGCCGCGCTACCATGCCGCTCTCCACGGACTCCCTCCATGAACCGAGCCTTCGAAGACCGCGTCCAGTCCGAATTGAACGACATCCGCGAAGCCGGGCTCTGGAAGGAGGAGCGCGTGATCACGTCGCCGCAGGGCGCGGACATCCGCACCGTCCGCGGCCCGACGGTCAACTTCTGCGCCAACAACTACCTCGGCCTCGC
>DASPNK010000022.1:0-9972 GCA_035626575.1 Planctomycetota bacterium
TGGCTCGACATGGCCAAGTCCGTCGCGGGCGCGGCGGAGGGCGACTACGACGAACATCGCACGTACGTGGACTCGCAGACCGTCGATCAGGGCCGCAACAGGGATTCAGGATTCGCCGGGATGGTCGTCGTCCATGAGATCCGGAACCGCCGCGTCCAGACGTCGCTGCAACGACGCGTCGCTCCGATGAAGGCGCTCGATCGGCTGCAGGCGCAGGCGGACTTCAACCACGTGTGGCTCCCGTTGCCGAAGGCGGCGCGGATCGGCGAGGCCTTCGAGGTGAAGGCTACGGCCATGGTCGCGACGCTGTTCGACCTCGACGGAAAGGCGCGGGACGTCTCGGCGACGCTGACCCTCCGGGGGCCGGACCCCAAATCAGGGCGTCTTCGTCTCGACGGCGTCTTGACGTTCCTCGAAGAAGTGAAGGCCGGGCCCGTGTCGATGGAGGCGCGGTACGCGCTCGACGTCGTGGCGGAGCTCGACCCCGCCGATCGCCGGATCGTCACTCTCACGGTCAAGGGCAAGACCACGGTGTCCGGCGTCGGCGACGCCGCGGGCAAGGCGTCCGGCGAGGTCGTCTCGGAAACGACGATCACGGCGAAGCGCGTCGCCGACCCGGCGACATGGAAGGCCCCGACGCCGAAGTTCCGCGACAACGTGCACCGCGAACTCGGCGCCGAGTTTCGCGCGCCGTCCTACTGGATGCAGTTCGAGTCCGAGGATCCTGCGACGCGCCGTTACGCCGACTCTCGCGGCGAAGCGGGTGGCACGCTGATTGTGCAGACGGTCGACGAGCCGAACGACATCGGCACGCCCGAGTACCTCAAGGCGTTCGCGGCGGCGCTCGGGGTCGACGACAAGAGCGTGAAGTCCGCGACCACGCCGTTGGGGAAGGGGCTGACGTTCCGCTGTCCGATGAAGGAAGACCCCAAGATGGGGATCGCGGGCCGGATGATGACGTTGTCCAAGGGCCGCGCGCTCGTGGTCAAGATCGCCGCGCCGGCGGAGAACGTCGCCGGATATCAGGCGGAGCTCGATCGAATCGCCGGAACGTTCAAGCGATCGGCGAAGTGATCGGCGGTCGACCGTCGGATCGCGGCCGGTCGACTCCGGTCGAAGGAGGGACCGAGCAGCCATGACCGGAAAGCCGCGTCTCAGCGTATTGGTCGTCGCCGCCGTCCTCGCGACGCCGCTGGCGGCGCAACAGGAGGTCTGCCTCCAGACCCGCCTCGACCCGACGGTCGGCACGCGCATCACGGTCGCACGCTCCTTGCGCGGGCGCCTTCTCATCTCGGACGGAAGCACGACCACGGTCGCGCTGGAGGAGCGCGGCGTCGAAACCTGGTTCGACCGGTACGTGAAAAAGTCGGAGGACGTCTACGGCGCGCGCCGGACGATCGTCGAGTCGCAGACGACGCGCGACGGGCGCAACTGCGACTCCGGTCACGCCGGCGTCGAGATGTCCTTCGACTGGGTGAGCCTGCGCGAGTTCGAGGTCAGCCTCGAGAATCGCTTTCTCCCGAAGTCGCGGCTCGACCGCCTCGGGGACCAGGCCGAGCTCCTGCATCTCGGGCTCGATTTCCCGGCTTTGGTAGCCGCGGGCGAGACGGTGCAGATCCGCGCCGGCGCCCTCGCGGTCGCCGCGTTCGAGCCGGAAGGGCCGCCGCGGGGGGAATCGCTGTCGATGACGCTGAAGACGACGGACCCGAAGGCCGCCGTGCTGCGGGTGGAGGGCGACCTGTCGTTCCTCGGCGACCGTACGTTCCGCGGGCGCAAGGTGGAGCTGCGTCATGAGGCGAAGGTCGTGCTCGAGTTCCACCGTCGCGAGGCGCGGACGACGTCGATCACGGTGAAGGGCAAAGCCGTCCCCCACGTGCCGCCCGACGACAAGTCGCTGAGCGGCGAGCTGACGCTCGAGGCGACGTTCACGGCGAAGGCGGTCGACGACGCGCGCACGTTCAAGGCGCCGGCGCCGGTCTTCCGCGACAACCTGCATCGCGAGCACGGCGTCGATTTCCGGCTGCCGTCCTTCTGGATCGCCTTGGACGAGTCGAAGGACGGCGAGCGCCTGTACCACGACTCGCGGACCGAGGCGATCCGCGCGTTCGCCTTCGAGGCCGAGGACTCCGCGGTCGACTCCGCGACGCCGGAAGCTCACGCCGCCCTGATCGAGGAGCTTGAAGCGTCGTTCGAAGACGTCGCAGTGAAGCCGGCGACCGCGCCGATAGGCAGGGGCGCGACGTTTCGCGCGCGCGGCAAGGACGACGGCGGCCTCCTCGGCGCGCGCCTCACGATCGCTCCGGGCCGCATCTTCGCCGTCACGTTCGTCCTCGCGGCGGCCCCGACCGCCGCCGACCAGGCGGACTTCGACCGCCTGCTCGCCTCGCTGAAGCGCGCGCCCGCGTAGCGCCGCCGGCCCTCCGCGGCGCTCGGGGCGCGGCCCGCCGCGATCTGTGCGTCGCATGCCGCGAAATGAACCTATGCCGTGCCCCGCGAGGACCGCGGAGCGACGTGCCGAGGGGGCGCAGCCCCGAGGACGCGCCCGCACCGTCGATCGGCGAGCGACGCGTGACGGAGCCGCGCGCCCACTCCGGTTCGCCGCCGCGCGCCGAAAGTCGACGATGCGGGGCCGTCGCGTCGCTGCGCGCCGCGCGCGGGCCTCCGCGGTCCTCGTCCTGCACCGCGGCGAAGGAAGACCTCTGCCGTGCCCCGCGAGGACCGCGGAGCGACGTGCCGAGGGGGCGCAGCCCCCGAGGACGCGCCCGCACCGTCGGTCTACAGCCGACACTGCGCGGCGAAAACCCGACGACGCAGAGCCGTCCCTCCGCCGCGCTCCTGGCGCGGGCCGCTCCGGCCCTTTCAGACGGAACTGATGCGCGCCGGCGACGGCGGCGCCGCCGGGCGGCGTCCGTCTCCGCGCCGAACCCGCGCCGTCGGCGTCAGGGCGCGAGCGTCAGAACGACGTCGGTCGCGCCCACCGCGTGGGTCGAGGTCGTGGTGGTGCGGTGCCGCGCGTTCACCACGTCGCCGGTTTCGCTGAGGGACGCGCGCACCTGGAACGGCCCGACCAGCGCCGCGCCGCCCATGTTGTCCTTGCCGGTGAGCTCGAACTTGAGCGGAAACGTCGGAGTCTCGTACCGCTTCACGAGCACCGGCATGCGCACGCCGGGCGTGAGCGCGGAGACGAAGAGGACGAACTTCGACGGAAGCCGGATCGCCGGGTCGAGGCGGATTTCTCCGCCGAGCACCACGGCCGACGGGTCCGCGGCCGGCGTCTCGACCTTCGGTCCGCCTTCTTCGGCGAAGGGATCCGGCGCGCCGACGCTTCCGTGCGGGTCGATCGGGGTCGCCGGCTGCGACATGGGGCGCGGCGAGGTCGTCGGCGGGTGGCCCGGCGGCAAGCCGCCGGTCGCGGGCGTTCGCTGAGGCGGCGGCGCCAGCTGGACGGCGTCGCCGCAGCCGGACGTCGACGCCGCGACCGCCGTGAGAAACGCGAGCCCCCAGACGGACGCCGTCCGACGCCGCGCGCCGCGCCCCGCCGCCGCGCGGCCGCTCACGTCGCCTCCACCGCGAGCGCCACGGCGTTGCCGCCGCCGAGGCACAGCGACGCCAGGCCGCGCGTCTTGCCGCGGGCCTTCATCGCATGGAGGAGCGTCGCGAAGACGCGCGCCCCGGAAGCTCCGATCGGATGGCCGATGGCGACCGCGCCGCCGTTGACGTTGACCTTCGCCGGGTCGAGCCCGAGTTCCTTCATCACGCCCAGGGCCTGCACGCTGAACGCCTCGTTCAACTCGACGAGGTCGTACCGGTCGAGGCCGACGCCCATGCGGGCGTTGAGTTTCCTGATCGCTTCGACGGGGGCCATCATGACCCACTCGGGGGCGACGCCCCCCGTCGCGTAGCCCGTCACGCGCGCCAGCGGCCGCAAGCCGTGCCGCTTCACGAACGCCTCCGAACACACCACCGCCGCGGCCGCGCCGTCGTTGCAGCCGGGCGCGTTGCCCGCCGTCACCGTGCCGTCCTTCTGGAACGCCGCCTTCAGCGCGGCGAGGGCGGCGAGGTTGGCGTCGGCGCGCACCGACTCGTCGGCCTCGAAACGGACCGGCGGACCCTTCTTCTGCGGCAGCTCGACCGCGACGATCTCGTCCTTGAAGGCGCCCGCCGCCTGCGCGGCCGCCGCCTTGCGGTGGCTGCCGACCGCGTACTCGTCCTGGGTCTCCCGGGCGATGGCGTACTTCTGCGCCACCTTCTCGGCGGTGATCCCCATGTGGATGTCGTTGAACTTGTCCCACAACCCGTCGAAGACCATCGAGTCGACGAGCTGCGCGTGGCCGAGGCGGAACCCTTCGCGCGACCCCGTCACGAGATGGGGCGAGCGGCTCATGTTCTCCATGCCGCCCGCGACGATGCAGTCGGCGTCGCCGGCCTTCACCGCCTGGGCCGCGAGCGCGATCGCCTTCAGCCCGGAACCGCAGACCTTGTTGATGGTGAGGGCGGCGACCGTGTTCGGCAGTCCGCCTTTGAGGGCGGCCTGGCGCGCGGGGTTCTGGCCGAGCCCCGCGGGCAGGACGCATCCCATGATCGCTTCGTCGACCGACGCGGGGTCGACGCCTGCGCGGCGGACCGCCTCTCTTACGACGGTCGCCCCTAAGTCGACGGCCGGCACGTCTTTCAACGCGCCGAGAAACTTGCCGACGGCCGTGCGGCACGTCGAAACGATGAAGGCGTCGCCCATGGGTCGGATCCTCGCGGAGGTCAGGTTTCCACCGCCGGGGGCGCGCGTCAATCGTCGCCGCGCGGTCGGTCGACCTTCCGCGAGCGCGTGCGGGCGCGCGTCGGCGCCGCGCGTCGCCTCGCCGGTTCAAGAGCGATCGTCGGTCGCGTCGACGGAGACGGAGGCGCGGTCGTCGCCGCGCCGAAGGGCGACGGTCGTCGGTCGCGACCGCCGCGAAGGCGTCGGCGACGACCCTTAACCGGCTTCTTGCCTCCGCTTCACGGGGATACGCTGTGCGGCGCCTCTGCGCCCGCCGCCTGCCCCGCAAGTCGAGGCCCTGCGTCGCGCGCGCTTCACGGCTCAGCCCACCATGCCCGAATCCAACGTCGCACGTCCGGCCTCGCGGCCGGCGCGGGAGATCTTCGTCGCCGTCGTCTGCGGCGCGTTCCTGTTCCTCGCAATCGACGTCGCCGTCGGCACCGCCTTCGGCCTCGGCGCGGTCCGCGGCGGCACGCGCACGGTCCTGCTGGGGACGCTTCTCGGCGCGCACGCCGGCGTCCTCGCGCTCGGAGCGGGCGTCGCGCTCGCGGCGGCTCATGCCGCGACGCGCGGTCGCCGGGCGCCGCTCGGGCGACTCGCCCCCACGTGGACCCTCGTCGCAGCCGGCGTCGGGGCCGCGGCGGTCGTGACCGCCATGAACTGGGAGCTGTTCCGCGGCGGCTGGGTCGGGTCGAAAGCGTGGCGTCCCGCAGCGGAATGGGCGTTCCGGATCGTCGCGGCCCCGGCGACGGCGCTCGGGATCTGGTGGCTCGCCGCCCGCGTGCGCGCCGGCGCTCCGCGACGCGCGGGCTGGGGCGCCGCGTGCGTCGTCGCCGCCGCGACGTGCCTCGTCGTCAACGCGAAGGTCTATCGGACCAACCCCCAGTACCAGGGCATCCACGTCCAGCTGTCGATCGCGGCGTTCGCGCTCTGCGGCGCCGCCGCGTACGCCCTCTTCTTCGGTCGTCGTCCGATCGACCGCGTCGGGCGCCTCGCGCCGATCGTCGCGGCCGTCGCGGCGGCGGCGCCGTGGTTCGGCCTCTTCGCGGCCCGCGAGGTCAAGGTCTTCCGCGCGGTGAAAGGCGTCGCGCTGGAGCGCGCGTACGGCGTTGCGAAGCTGGCGACGTGGTCGTCGCCGCTCGTGGACGTCGCCGCCGACAAACCCCGCACGCCCGCCTCGGTGGACGCGAGCGCGCTGCTCAGCGTCAAGCCCCTCAAGTCGGCGGAGGAGGTGCAGCAGGAGCTCGACCACATCTACCCCGACCGGAAGAAGCTGAACGTCCTCTTCCTCGCGGTCGACACGCTGCGGGCCGACCGCTGCGGCTTCCTCGGCTACTCGAAGGACGGCGTCTCGCCGACGCCGCACCTCGACGCGTTGGCGAAGGAGGCGTTCGTCTTCCGTCACGCCTACACCGCCTACCCCACGAGCAACTACGCGTTCAGCAGCGTGTTCACGTCGCTGTCCGCGCGCATCAACTACGTCTACGGCAAGAAGTGGAACGACAAGTTCGCGTTCGAGCCGCAGCACTCGTTGCCGACGCTGCTCGGCGAGCACGGCTGGCGGACGGCGGCGGTGACCGCGTTCGAGCGCGACGACCTCGACGACATCAAGTTCTTCAAGGGCCTCAAGGTCGGCTTCGAGGAGTTCAATCCCGACCCCTGGGAAAAATCGGCGACCGGCGCGCAGATCGTCGCCTCGACGTCGAAGCTGCTCACGACGATGTCGGCGCAGGGGCGCCTTCCGTTCTTCTTCTGGGCGCACCTCATCGATCCGCACAAGCCGTACGAGGCGCACGACGCCTTCCGCTTCGGCGACTCGCCCGAGGAGCGCTACCTCTCCGACATCGCCTACGCCGACCACCACGTCGGCCTGCTGATCGACCGCTTCAAAGAGCTCGGGCTCTGGGACGACACGATCGTCGTCTTCTGTTCGGATCACGGCGAGGAGTTCAACGAGCGCGGCAGCTTCGAGCACAACAGCAGCGTCTACGAGGAGCAGATCCGCGTGCCGCTGATGGTCCGGCTCCCGGGCGTGCAGGGGAGGACCGTGGAGAGCACGGTCTCGCTCCTCGACATCCAGCCCACGTTGACGCAGCTTCTGAAGGTGCCGGATCCGATCCGACGGATGGGGTCGTCGCTCCTTCCGCTGATGTTCGGCCCGGAGCACCCGGAGATGGGTTTCGCCTACTCCGAGCAGTTCACGTTCAGCGGCAACCTGCGGAACGCCGAGCGTCGAGCCTTCATCATCGGGCGGCGGAAGATCATCCACCGCGTCCACGAGAAGGCTTACGAGATCTACGACCTCGCCGCGGACCCCGGCGAGAAGGAGACGCTCGTCGGCGTCGCGCCGGACGAGGAGATCCTCAAGGCCTTGCTGGCGCAGTGGGACCGGAAGGTCGACGACTACTTCGGAGAAGTCGCGCGCGCGCCGGCGCCCGTCGCGATGTTTGACGAGCTGTTCGCGAAGCTCGAGCGTCAGAACGCCGACGCGATCGCACTGAAGAAGTCCGACCCGAAGGCGTCGCGCGAAGCGGCGTCCGCCGCGCGCGCCACGGCGGCGGAGATCCATCGCACGCTTCTGACGGGGTACGGCGACATCAAGGTCAACGTCGCCAACGCGCTGACGCCCGAACAGATCGCCTCGGTGTTCGAACGCCTCTATCGGCTCTACCCGACGCTCGAGGACGGCCCGGCCGCCGAGGCGCTCATCACGCTTTCCCGCCGTCCCGATCCCCGCTTCGCCGACCTGTACCGCCGCGAGGTGGAGCCGCTGTTCAAGGGCGAATACACGCGGCTCAGGTCGGGCGCGATGGAGGCGATGATCGCGTTGACGTCGTTCGGCGACGAATCGGTGCGCGAGCCCCTGCGGGTCGCCTACGCCGCCGACGTCTTCCCCAACAAGAGCCAGCTCGCCGTCGGCCTCGCGCGGCTCGGCGACGCCACCGGCGCCGAGTGGTTCCTGCTGAACCTCTCCTGCCTGCGGTTCGGCTGGGTCTACCGGGACTCCCTCCTGACGATGCCCAAGGTGATGCCGGCGATCCCCGTCGGCGACGACGTCCCCTCGGCCTCCCGGCTGCTGCGCGACCGCATGGCGGAAGAGGATTTTCGCCACCCCGAACTGAACCTCGCGCTCGTGCGCGCCATGCAGGCGATCGGCGACGAGGACGCCCGCGTCACGTTGTGCCGGCTCGCCCGCAACTTCGACCCGGACGTGCGGAAAGCCGCCGTCGATGCGCTGCGGACCCTTTATCCCGACGCCGCCGATCTCGAAGCCCGGCTGGAAGCGGCCGGCGACGAGCTCGACGCCGACAACTCGCAGCTCAACGGCTCGTACGAGGTGGCGACCGCCACCTATAAGCGCGCGCTGGCCAGAGCCGGCTTCTTCCACGCCGGACTGCGATTCCGTCTCGCGCGGGCCTACCACCGTTCGGGCGCCGTCGACCGCGCGCGCGAGACGCTCGAGGAGATCGCGGCGAAGGCGCCTCTGGCGTACGACCGTCGCCTCGCGGCGCGCCGGCTTGATCAGCTCAAGTACGACCCGTCGCCCGGCCCCGACGCCTTCCGGTGCGAAGTCACGAAGGTCGAAGAGCCCGGCGTCGTCCGCGCCAACCAGTACTTCGCGCTGCGCATCACGCTGAAAAACGCCGGAGCCCAGCCGTGGTGGGGCGGCTGGGCCGTCGGCACTCCGGAGCTCCAGGTCCGATTCGTCGACGCCGCCGGCGTCGTCCAGGAATCGCCTCAGGAGAAGCTCTTCGTGAACCGTCTCCCGGAAGAGGGGGTCAACCCCGGCGAAGAGGTCTCGCTCCTCCTGCTCGGCTACGGACAGCAGCCGAGCTTCGAAGGGCGCCTTTCGCTCTCTTTCAAGAACCCGCGTTGCCAGTACCCGAACGACGGACTGGTGTGGAAGGGATCGAAGGTCTACGACTTCTCCGAGCGTCCGAAGCCCGCGTCGCGACCCGCGAGCCCGAGGTAAGCGTCGCAAGGTCCGCCGCGATGCGGCGGAACGGAGGCGATCGCGGGGGCGCGCCGATCTCCCCCGCGCGACGGCCGATCGGCGCCGGTTAGACTTCTCCGCCCATTCGGGCGTCGTGCGCCCCGCATGAAGATCCTGATGCTCCTGCACGGTTTCGCTCCCGAAGGGAGGGGCGGCACCGAGTCGTACGTGCTTCGGCTCGCGCACGAGCTTCGTGCGCTGAAGCACGAGGTGGAGATCGCCTGCGGGAGCTTCGAGGCGCGGCCGAAGCCGGAGGTCGTGACCGGAACGTGGGAAGGGCTCCGCGTCCACCGCATCCACCGCACCGGCCTGTTCCTCGACGATTGGGACAAGTCGTACGCGCCCGAGATCGACGGCCCTCTCGACCAGATCCTGCGAAGCTTCCGCCCCGACCTCGCGCACATCCACCATTGGATCCGGCTGTCGCGCCATCTCGCCGAGGCGTTGCACGACCGCGGAGTCCCCGCCGTCGCCACGTTGCACGACTTCTGGTCCACCTGCCCGATCGCGTTCCGGATCCGCAAGGGCGAGTCGTTCTGCACCCTGCCGCCCGGCGCCGCCTCGTGTCACGACTGCGCCAAACACGCCGCCAACGCCGACGACGCGGAGAACGCCGAGGCGCTCGAGCTCTTCCGGGAGGACTTCAAGAACGAGCTGGGTCTCGTCCGACGGATCTTCGTCCCCTCGAACGCCCACAAGGCCGAGACGCTGCGCCATCGCCCGGAAGTCGCGGGCCGCATGCGCGTCCTTCCCTTCGCGCCGCTCGGCGCCCTGCGGCCGCGACCCGAGGCCCGACGCCCGTCGGCGGACGGTCGCCTGCGCGTGCGCCACTGGGGGCATCTCTACCGGGTCAAGGGCGTCGACCTGCTGCTCGACGCCGCCGCAAGCCTGCCCGACCGGCTCCGAGCCCGCCTCGACCTCAAGCTGATCGGCCCGATCCCGTTTCCGCAGGATCGCGACGGGCTCTTCGAGCGCGCCGCCGCATGCGGCGCCGTCCTCACCGACGCCCCGTTCACGCCCGCCGACCTCGAAGCGGAGCCCGCCGACGTCGCCGTCTTCCCGTCGCGCGCCTCGGAGAGCTGGTCGTTCGTGCTCGACGAAGCGTTCCAGCTCGGGCTCCCGGCGATCGTCCCTGCGCGCGGCGCCTTGGGCGAGCGCGTCGGTCGCGCAGGCGCGACGTTCGTCCCGGAGAACGCCGCGTCGCTGGCCGAAGTTCTTCGCGCCG
>DASPNK010000023.1:0-2478 GCA_035626575.1 Planctomycetota bacterium
AGACCGAGGCAGGCCGCCTCACTAACGATGCGGTCTTTGTCGTTCAACATGCGGACGAGGAGGTCGAACGCGCCCGCGCGCTCCGGCCTGGCGACCTTGCCGAGGGCGACGGCGGCGCCGGCGCGCGCGTCGTCGTATTGATCCTTCAGGGCAAGGACGAGCAGCGGCTCCACGCGTTCGCGGATCTGTTCCACGGTGAGGCCGAGCGCGACCGAATCGCCTTCGCCGAGGACCGTGTCCACGTTCGCCGACGCCGCCGCGCGGGTCCGGACCTTCGCCTTCAGGTTCAGGTACCGGTCGTCGTTCATCTCCCACCACATCGACCAGTCCAACGCGCCGTCGACGGCGGACTTGGCCTTCACGGCGCCGGTGGCGCCGCCGCGAGCTCCTCCTCCTCCGCTTCCGCCGCCTCCATTGCCGCCGCGACCCCCGGGGCGCGAGGGCCCGCCGCCGCCGGGTGTGGAGCCGCCACCGGCCCCGCTCCCCGGCGTCGAGCCGCCTCCCGAGCCTCCGCCGGTTCCTCCGCCGCCTCCGCCCGTGCCGCCTCCGCCGCCGCCCCCGTACCCCGGTTGCCCATGGCCGGCGGGACCGGTGTACGTACCTCCGTGACCGCGGGCGCCGTCGGCGACGAAGCCGAGAAGCGCCAGGGCCGCCCATGCGAACGAGAGTTTTCGAGTCACGATCCGCTCTCCGGTAGCCGAGCCCGACGACGCCCGGCCGAAGGCGCGGGCGTCGCGACGGCTTGAGCAAGCGCGACGCCGCGCGCGCGGCGGCGTCGCACCGGGAGCGTGCGGAGCGGGGAATCCGCGCGATGACGACGCGGCGCGGCGCACGGGCGCGAAGATCGCGCGGCGCGCCGGTCACGGCGCGGCAACGGCGCGTGCAGATTCCGTGACGCAAACGAAGAGCAGGCGCTCGCGTTTCGGCGGGGCGCTCCGGAACGACGACGGGCCGCCCGGAGGCGGCCCGTCGAGGCGATCGCGCGCGGCGCGCGGTCGAAAGCGTCCTGGACGCTCAGTAGATCGTGAGGACTTCCGCCAGCGCTTCGGTCTGCGCGAGGTAGTTGGAGTTCTGCTGGATGACGGTGAGGATCGAGTAGTCGTCCTTGTCGCCCATCAGACCCAGGCCCACCGCCGCGAAGGCGCGCGCGTTGTCCTTGGACGAGCCGTCCTTGTTCTCGAGGATCGTGCCGAGGATCGGCACCGCCTGCACGTCGCCGATGAACCCGAGGGCCATCGACGCGGCGCCGAGCGCCGACAGGTTGCTCGACGCCGATTTGATCACGCCCTCGAGCACCTTGACGGCCTGCGGGTCCTGGCAGAGGCCCAGCGCGATCGAAGCGCGACGCTGAACGTCGAGATCCTTGATCTGCTTCGCCTCGTCCTGGATCAGCTTGAGCACCTCGGGCGAACGGGCGCCGAGGAGGCCGCAGGCGATGCACACGTACGCCTTCAGGTCCGGGCTGCCGCCCGCCTTCAGCTCCTCGACGAACTTCGGCAGCGCCTCCTGGTAATCCAGCAGGCCCAGCGCGATGGCATAAGCGCCGCGCTCGCCGTCGGCGCGCGTGTTCACGAACTCGTGGAACACGAGCTTGCCGAGCTCGGCCTTCGAATCGCCCTTGTGCTCGACGGCGTGGACGCCGGCGGCCAGCGCGCCGAAGGTCTGATCGAGGCCGTGGCCCCTGCTGATCAGGCTCGCGATGAAGTCGCGACCCGCGGTCGAGCCGATGCGCCCGAGCGCCATGACGGCGAAGTTGCGGACCGCGCGGTCGGCGGCGCTCTTCGCCGTCTCGATCAGCGCGTCCACCGACTTCCTGTCCTCCTTATCGACGAGGAGCCCGAGCGCGATCGCGGCGGAGCGCTGCACGTCGGTCTTCCGGTCGGTCAGGCATTTCACGAGAAACGGCACGGCGCTCCGGTCGCCGAGCTTGCCCAAGGCGACCGTCGCGTGACAGCGGACCTTGTCCTTCTGCTCCTCGTCCTTGACGATCTCGACGAGGGCCGGGACCGCGCTCGGTGCGCGCATCACGCCCAGCGCGATCGCGGCGCTCACCTGGAGATCCTCCGACGCCTGCGGCGTCCGCGCGCCGGCGATCAGCTCGTCGACGATTCCCCGGTCCACGTTCGACGCGTTGCGCGAGCCGAGCAGGCCGATCGCCATCGCGGCGAACGAACGTTGACGGTTCGGGACGTCGACGCCCTTCACGCGGACCGAGGGGTCGTTCCTGTAGATCTTGAGGAGCAGCGGCGCCGCGTCCTTGTAGCCCAGCGCGCCCATCGCGAGGCACGCCGACTCGCGGACGATCCGGTCGTCGTCCTCGAGCAACCTGACCATGAGGTTGAAGTAGTCGTCACGTTCCGGTCTTCCGACCTTTCCGAGCGCGATGACGGCCCCCGCGCGGGCGTCGGCGTGCAGGTCGTGCAGCCCGAGAAGAAGCAGGGGAGTCACCCGGTTGCGGATCTGTTCGACCGTAAGGTG
>DASPNK010000024.1:0-5296 GCA_035626575.1 Planctomycetota bacterium
CTGGGGATGCCAGAGATAGCGGCCCGGCTCGAACGCGAAATAGGTCTCGATGCGCGAGAGGGCGCCCTTCAGCTCGTTCTCCGTCTCGATCTTGCTCTGACGGAGGTAGATGGCGAGGCGGGGATCGTCGGCGTAGAGGTTTTTGAAGGCCGTCACCAGCCCGTGCCGGAGCGCGCGCTCGCGCGGGGCGATCTCGGTGACTTTGCGCAGCGCCTGAAGCGACGCGCGCCACGCTTTCTGCTCCTGGAGCCGGAGAGCGAGGTCGGCGAGCATCTTGCCGGCCTTCTCCATCATGCCGATGGTCTCGAGGCCGCCCGCGCCGTAGAGGAAGACGTCGACGTCTTCGGGCGCCGTGTCGAGAAGCTCGTTCCAGAGCGCGTCGAATTGGGGGTGCCGGGCCTGCTGCTCGGCGAGCTCTCTGAGTTGACGTTTGCGGGATTCGGCGTTCGCGGAGCTTGACGGCATAGGTTGCGTCCCGGGTCGGGCAGGCAGGTTAACAACGGTCGACGCCGACCCACTGCGCGCCCGCGTCCGCCCGGGCGACCGCGTTACCATCGCGCCCCCGGAGCCCGACATGCCCCTGGACCCCGACTTCCTCGCGATCCTGCGCTGCCCTGAAACGCGCGCCGCCCTCGTGGTCGACGGCGATCGGCTGGTGAGCGTCGACGGCCGTTCGCGGCGCGCTTATCGCCTCGACGGCGGCGACCTCCCGATCCTCGTGGTCGAGGAGTCGACCGTGCTCGGCGAAGCGGAGTGGGCCGAGGCGATGGCCCGCGCCCGGGGAGCGGGTTCATGAGCGGGGACACCGTGTTCGGGAAGATCCTGCGCAAGGAGATCCCGGCGAAGGTCGTCCACGAGGACGACCGTTGCATCGTCATCCGCGACGTCGCGCCGCGGGCGCCGACCCATCTGTTGGTGATTCCGCGCAAGCCGCTGCGCGACGTCGCCTCGGCGACGGAGGAAGACGCGGCGTTGCTCGGCCACCTGATGCTGGTCGCCGCCCGCGTCGCGAAGTCCGAAGGCGTCGGCGACGGCTTCCGCATCGTCGTCAACAACGGCGCCAAAGCGGGCCAGTCGGTCTTCCACCTGCACGTCCACGTGCTCGGCGGGCGCCCGATGGAGTGGCCGCCGGGCTGAGACCGGACCGCGGCGGCGCGTCGGCGCCGTCGGAGCGCGACGTGAAGCGGTCGACGACGACTCGACCGACGGCCCCGGAAACGAAGCCGCCGCCCGGCGCCGGTACGGCGCGGGCGGCGACGACGGCGCGGCCTCCGGAGAGGCCGCGCGACGATCCCGTCAGAGTGCGACGGAGATCGGGTCGGAGGCGTTGACGAAGATGCCGCCGATCGTGAACTGGGCGCCGACCGCGTAGAAGGTCAGGCCCAGCGGCTGCGGGATGCCGGAGTAGGTGATCGTGGCGTTGCCGTTCGCATCGAGGATGAAGAAGAACGGCGGCGCGAACGAGCCGGCGGTGAGGAACAGCTCGAACACCGGGATGTCCACGCCGTAGAACCACCCGTTCGGGTAGGCGCCCTGGTTGAGCGTGATGGCGTTGATCGCCACGTTGCCCGGCAGGCCCGCCGTATCCGTGATCGTGACGGTCTGCGCGCCCGGGTTCCCGACGATGGTCAGCGAGAACTTGAACTCGAGCGTGACCGAATAGGTCATCGTCGCGTCCGTGTTGTTCGCCACGCGGAGCAGGTACGTCGTGCCGGCGGTCACCGGAACCTCGAGGTAGGGGTTCAGCGTCTGCGTCACGGCGCACGGGCCGAGGTTCGCGAGGTCGTCGTCGTCGCACGCGAGCTCGACGCCGCCGCACGCGTCCCACACCGAGAACACCGGATCGCCGCCCGAACCGCAGCCGTGGATCTTCAGCGTCGCCGTGATCGGCGCCGTAAAGGAGTGCCACGTGTCGCGGAAGCTCGTCGTGCAGCTCGCCGTGACCGCGCCGTTGCTCGCGCCGAGGTTGTTGAACGGCCCGTTGAGGCCCACCGCGAGCGGCGAGGCGCCCGCGCCGGCGCAGTCGTCGTTCGCCGGGAACGGAATGTCCAGCACGTTGATGTTGAACACGCCGTTCGTCGCGAGCGTCGTGACGCCGAGACGCACCCACACGGTGGCCGCGGCCGCGTTCGTCACCGTCAGCGAGACGCCCGTGCCCGCCGCAGCCTGGCAGGTCGCCGGGCCGAGCGCGCCGCACGCGCCGCCGAGGTACAGCGCCATCTGGAACGTGCCGTTCGGACCCTGCGCGGAGATCGTCTGCACGCCAGGGGCCGACGGGGTGTACGACCACCAGCCGTCGTTGTTCGTGCCGACCGTGAACCCCGTCGCGCAGGCCGCGACCGTGCCGTCCGGCGTGTTGCCGACGTTCGGCGCGAAGTTATCGCCCGCCGCCAGCGGCGCCGCGGTGATGCAGTCGTTGTTCCCGAGGAGCGGCACCGTCGCGATGGTGAAGTTGTAGACGCCCGCCAGCGCGGTGGCCGGAGCCGTCGCGATGCCGAAGCGGATGTTGTACGTCGTGCCGGCCGTCACCGGGAAGCGCAGGTACGCGGTCGTGATGCACGCGCCCGTGACGAGCACTTCCGCGCCGCAGGCGCCGGTCGTGACCATCGTGCGCGTCGACCCCGGGGACTCCTCGCTGATGATGCACTCGCCGGTGGCGGGGGCGACGTACGAGTAGTAGTGGTCGATCGTGGTCGCGGTGAAGCTCGTGCAGCCCGCGACGACGGCGCCCGACGCCGTGGCGCCGAAGTGGTTGCCCGCGTACGCGCCGTCGGCGATCGCGACCGCCGTCGCGCAGTCCTCGCCGCCGTTGGCGGTCGGTGCGAACACGTTCACGTAGAAGCTGCCTTGGATGGTGGCGCTCCAAGACGAGACGCGCAGCAGGTAGGTCGAGCCCGCGGTGAGCTGCACCGCGACGCGCGAGAGGAACCCGCTGGTTCCGGGGGCGAGGATCTCGACGCCGTCGTCGTCGCACGCGATCGACGTGGTCGGCGCAGCGGCGTCGTACACGTTGAGCGTCGAGTCGTTCATCGTGCCCGGCTGGAATCCGGCGGGCGGCGCCATGGTGAACATGTGCACGCCGGTGACGGAGGGCGCGTAGCTGAAGAACACGTCGCTGTGCAGGCCGGAGCCGCAGACGACGGGGTAGCCGACGGACGTCGTCGCGCCGACGTTGCTGAACCACGTGCCGGAGACGCCTCCCGGCGGGTTGGGGTTGATCCCGTCGAACACCGGGATCGCGCCCGCGGGCTCGTCGTTGACGGGCGCCTGCGCGGCGAGCGACGCGGCGCAAAGGGCGAGGCAGAGAACCGATCGTTTCATGACTTGGGTGACTCCGAAGGAAACCGAGCGCGGCCGAAATGCGGCGCGCTTCGGTCGACGCCACGGCAAAAGGCGCGTCGACGGGCGGAGTGTAGAAAAGCGGCGCCGAAAACGGCAAGCGCGACTCACGCGCCGGCGTCGCCGCTCCGACGTGCTCCGGGATGCGGCGCCGCGCCCGGGGGATCAGGCGCCGGGGGACTCGCGGCGCGGCGTCCGCGCGGCGGCGTCCTTCTTGAGCTGCTCTTCGAGCTGAGCGGCGGTCCAGACCTCGGTCTGCCCGGCCGGCGCTTCGAACGGGCGGCGGAAGACCTGCGTAAACCCGGTCCGGACCGCGATTTCCGCTCGGAGCTTGCGGACTTCCGCTTTGAGCAGCTCCTCGCTGACGCCGAGTTGGCCGAGTAGCAACCGCGCAAGCTCGGCCGCCACCTCGGCCTCCTCGTACGCGATGTGGTCGGCGCCGGACGTTTCGAGTGGGGCGCGTTCGGTCAGATACCGCGCGCGGGAGATGACGGTGATGCCGGGATTGATCTGCCGCGCCGACGTCAGGATCGGCGCGCGGCTCGCGAGGTCGGGAAGCGTGACGATCAGATACCTGGATTCGGAGACGCCCGCCGCCTCCAGCACCTCGCGCTTCGAGGCGTCGCCGAAGACCGCTTCACGGTCGATCTCGTGGAGGCGGCGCACGGTGTCGAGGTGCAGGTCGATCACGCAGGGCGACACGCCGAACCGGATGAGGATCTTGCACAGCGTGCGCCCCACGGGGCCGTAGCCGACCACCACCGCGCGCACCGTCTCCTGGCCCGTGGGCGCCTCGGACAGCTCGCGCGCCGACGTCGGCGACTCGGGGCCGGCGTCGCCGAACCAGGCGGACACGCGGCGTCCGGCTCGGATGGCGCGGGCGACCATCGAAGGCCCGATGAGCATCGACGCCACGGTGACCGACATCAGCAACTGCTGATGATCGACGGTGAGGACGCCGTACTTGCCGGCTTCCGCCGCCATGACGAACGCGAACTCGCTGACCGGACAGAGCGCGATGCCGGCCGCGGCGGCGATGCTCCACGACTGGCCGACGGCCCGCACCGCGAGCGCGCTGAACACCGCCTTGACCGCGAGCAGGCCGATCAGCGCCCCGGAGACGAGGAACGGGTGCGCGGCGACGTAGCGGAGGTCGAGCAGCAGCCCGACGGTGAAGAAGAAGAAGCCGAGCGCGAGATTCCGCACCGTCGCGAGGTCGGCGCGGATCTGCGTCGCGTAAGGCGTGCCCGCGAATACGAGGCCGCCGAGGAAGGCGCCCAGGGTGAGCGAGCCCTTCAACTGCGCCGCGAGAACGGCGACGAGCAGGCACGCGCCGAGGCTGCAGAGCGCGAATCCTTCCTGGTTGCGGGCGACGGCGGCGCGCCGGAACACCCAGGGGAAGATGCGGTGCGCGGCGAGGTACAGCGCCGGCAGCGCGACGAGCATGATGCCGAAGTCCGTCCACGGCGACGGCGCCGGCCCCGATCCGGGCGCGGGCTGCGCGACCGCGCCTCCGAGCAGCGCGGGCATCGCGGCGACCGCGAGCAGCGCGATGACGTCCTGGCCGACGCTGATCACGACGCTGGTCTGCGCGGCGAGGGAATCGTCTTCCTGGCGGTCTTCGAACGCCTTCATGATGATGGCGGTCGAGGACAGCGCGGCGCAGACGCCGAGGACCAGGTTCTGCCGCCAGTTCAGCCCGCACAGCGCGCCGACCGCCGCCGTCGGGACCGCCGTGCCGAGGATCTGGAGCACGGAACCGAGAGCGAGCCTGCCGGAGCGCTTCAGCGTCTCGACCTGGAAATCGAGGCCGATGAAAAAGAGCAGGAAGATGACGCCGAGCTGCGAGAGGTTCTGGACCTCGGCCGTCGAGTCCGCGAGACCGAAGCCGCTCGGCCCGAAGGCCACCCCGAGGACGATGTAGGCGATGACCGCCGACTGCCCGGCCTTGTGGAGC
>DASPNK010000025.1:0-12226 GCA_035626575.1 Planctomycetota bacterium
CTCGCGAACTTCGAGGCGTCGCCGCAGTTCCGGCTCGTCGACGGCTACGGCGCCCTCGTCGAAAGGATGCGGCGGGCGCTCGACCGCAACGTCCGCGTCGTCGAGAACGCCGTCGTCGACGAGATCCGATGGAAGCCCGGCGAAGCGGAGGTCCGCTGCGGCGGCGGAGGGAAGGTGCGCGGCGCCTGGCGCGCGTCGGCCGTCGTGGTCACGTTGCCCGTCGGCGTGCTGCAGCGTCGGCCCGGCGAACGCGGAGCGGTGCGGTTCTCGCCGCCGCCGTGCGATCACCTCGAAGCCGCGGAGCGGCTCGTCGACGGGCCGATCGTAAAGGTCGCCGTCGCGTTCCGCGAGCCGCTCTGGGAACGCCCCGACGTGCAGGCGGCCGCCGGCGCCGGCGCCGACCTCGCGGACGCCGTCTTCCTGCACGACCGCGGCGCGCCGTTCCCCACATGGTGGACGCTGCGACCCCTCCGCGCGCCGATGCTCGTCGGGTGGGCGGGCGGGCCCCGCACCGAAGGCCTCGTCGGCCGCGATTCCGCCGAGATCGCCGACGCGGCGATCCGTTCGCTCGCGTCGCTCTTCGGGCTGACGGCGGCGCGCGTCCGCGACGCGATCGTCGGCGTCCGCGCCTGCGACTGGACGAGCGACCCTTACGCCCGCGGCGCCTACAGCTACGTGTCGGTCGGCGCGCTGAAAGCGCGGGCGGCGCTGGCGCGGCCCCTCGCGGAGACGTTGTTCTTCGCCGGAGAGGCGACCGACGACGCGGGCCAGGCGGGGACCGTCGCCGGCGCGCTTGCGTCGGGGCGTCGCGCCGCCGAGGAGGTGCGCGCGGCGTCTGCCGGACGCGGCGCCGGCGGCGACGCGGCGCGGCGCCGTCCGTCGTCGTCGACGTCCGTCGAGCGCGAAGCGGCCGCGCGGTAGCGCGCAGAATCAGCGGCCGTAGAGGCGGCGCAGGATCTCGTCGGCGTGACAGGGGACGCCCGCGGGGCAGAAGCAGCCCAGTCGGTAGCCGCGCAACGGTTCGAGGAAATCCGGTTCGACGCGCAGTCGCTCGTCGAGCCACGCGGCGTAGCGGCGCATCGACTCCTCGCGGCCCCACGTTTCGACGGGGAACGGATTGCCCCAGCGCGTGGGGCGCGCCACCAGGCGGTAATCGCGATCGCGCCGCGCCACCACGCGCCGCGGATGCGCGGTCTTGCGCGGGCCGCGGGTCATGCGGCGTGCCCCGCGTCGCGGGCGGCGGGCGCGGTCGGCGCGGAGACGTTATGGTCGCCGCAACCGGAGAAGGTCATGGCCGAAGACTTCGATCGTGCGCACGTGCTGAAGCTCCTGGACGTCATTCTCGAGGACGAGCTGGCGGGCGTGGTGCGGTACACCCACTACTCCTTCATGGTGTTCGGCTTTCACCGCATCCCGATCACGTCGTGGCTGCGCAAACAGGCCGAGGAGTCGCTGGCGCACGCGCAGGAGGCGGGCGAGCTGATCACGCATTTCGGCGGGCATCCGTCGCTGTCCATCGGATCGCTCCTCGAAAGCCACAAGCACGACCTCGGCGACATCCTGCGGGAGTCCCTCGAGCACGAGAAGAAGGGGCTCGACAACTATCGCCGGCTGCTCGCCGCCGTGGAAGGCGGCTCGGTGCTCCTCGAGGAGTACGCGCGGCGCATGATCGAGAAGGAAGACCTGCACATCGGCGAGGTCGACAAGATGCTGCGGGCGCCGGGGATGATCGGAAGCATGCGGGGCGGCGCGGGCGCGGCCGGCGGCGCGCCGGCGAAGGGCGCCGCGGGCAAAGGCGCCGGTCGGAACGGCAAGCGGTAGGCCCGGACGCGGGGGCGCCGGATTCCGGCGCCGCCGCGACGGCCGCCCCGTCAGACGCCGCCGGTGCCCCAGCGGCGATGCAGGAAGCGCTCGGCGGGGCCGAACACGAGGCGGTCGACGCCGAGGCCGACGAGCACGATCACCAGCATCACGCCGAGCACCTGCTCCATGCGGTGCAGCTCGCGGCCGTAGTGGAGGAGATGGCCGAGGCCGAAGCCGGTGAGGATGGTGACGTAGATCTCCGCCGCCATCAGCGAGCGCCACGCGAACGCCCACCCCTGCTTCATCCCCCCGACGATGTACGGGAGCGAGGCGGGCAGCGTCACGAAGAACGCGGTGTGCAGGCGTCGCGAGCCCATCGTGCGGGCGGCGCGCGAGTAGATGGGCGGCACCGAGCGGACGCCGTGGTGCGTGGCGAGCTGGATCGACCACAACGTGCCCATGACCACGATGAAGAACATCGCGGTCTCGGTCTGGCCGAACCAGAGGATGGCCAGCGGCGCCCAGCAGACGCTCGGAAGCGTCTGGAGGCCGAGCGCCACCACGCCGAGGGTGTCGGCCGCGCCGCGGAAGGCGGCCGTCAAGAACCCGAACGGCAGGCCGCAGGCGAGGCCGAAGAGGTATCCGACGGCGAGGCGCCGGAGCGTCACCACCGCGGCCTCGGCCAGCGTGCCGTCGCGGGCGGCGTCGACCAGGTAGCGGCCGACCGCCGACGGCGGCGGCAGGAGACCCGCGTCGTCTTCGGCGGCGCGCGCCGCGATCTCCCAGGCGGCGAGAAGCAGCGCGAAGAACGCCGCGGTGCGGACGACGCGCCTCACGCCGGGGCCTCTCCCGCGCCGGCGGCCCACGACGCCGCCCGTAACGCGCGCACGATTTCGATCGCCTGGCGCGCGACTTCTTCGCCGTTGGGGTCTCGGGGCCGGGGGAGCGTGATCGCGAACTCATGCGCGATGCGGCCCGGGTGCGGCGTCATCACGAGCACGCGATCGCCGAGGCACGCCGCCTCGCGGATGTCGTGGGTGACGAAGAGGATCGTCTTCCGCCGGCGCGACCAGATGCGTTGAAGGTCGCCGTAGAGTTGTTCGCGCGTCATCGCGTCGAGCGCGGCGAACGGCTCGTCCATGAGCAGCACGCGCGGATTGGGGGCGAGCGCGCGGGCGAGCGCGAGGCGCTGCCGCATGCCGCCGGAGAGCTGGTGGATGTCGGCTTTCGCGAAAGCGGAAAGGCCGACCAGCTCGAGGTAGAAACGCGCCACCTCGCGGCGCTCGGCGCGCGTCAGCCCGGGCTTCAGGCGCAGGCCGAAGAGCACGTTGCCGAGCGCGTCGAGCCACGGGAACAGCGCCGACTCCTGGAACATCACCATGCGGTCGCGGCCCGGGCCCGACACCGGCGCCCCGTCGGCGAGCACGCGGCCCGCGTCGGGAAACTCCAGCCCGGCGATCAGGTTGAGCAGCGTCGACTTCCCGCAGCCGCTCGGTCCGACGAGGCACACGAACTCGCCTTCGGCCATGACGAGGTCGGTGCGGTCGAGCGCCACCACGGTGCGGTCGCCGGAGCGGAAGGTTTTCACCACGCCTTCGACGGCGACCTTCTGCGGCGCGACGTCGAGGAGCTCTTCGCGCAGCGGTCTCACGGCGTGCGCACCAGACCTTCGAGCTGCGCCGGCCCCGGAAGGAAGCCGCAGCGCCGCGCGCGTTCGGCGAATTCCGCGAACGGGGCGAGCTCGATCTCCGCGCCGAAGCGGAGGCGCGGCCAGCATCGCTCCATGAGCGCCGAGGGAACGGGGCCGCGAGTCTCGCGCTCGAGCTCGAGGCGCGTCGTCTCGCGGGCGTCGTCGCGGCGCTCCGCCATCCACGCCAGGATCTCGCGGTGCGCCTCCACGAGCGCCTTCGCGTCGGCGGGGCGTTCCTCGAGGAAGCGCGCGGAGCACACCAGCACCGTGGTGAGCGCGTCGTCTTCGGAATGCACGACGACGCCGTCGCCCTCCAGCTCGAGGCGCGACACCCAGGGTTCGACCGTCCACGCGCCGTCGATTTCGCCCTTCTTGAACAGCGCGAGGAGCGACGCGTTTTCGGTCGGAAGGATCGTGACGTCGCCTCCCGACTGCGTCACGTTCAGCCCGGCGTCCATGAACCACGCGCGGGCCGAGACGTCCTGCGTGTTCCCGAACTGAGGCGTGCCGACCTTGAGCCCGCGGAACCCCGCCGCGTCCGTCGGCCCGCCGCGCCGCCCGACCAGAGCCGCGCCGCCGCGCGTCGCGCCCGCGATGACGCGGACGCCGCGCCCCTTCGCCCGAAGGAAGGCGTTGATGGCGGGGTTGGGGCCGATGAACGTCGCGTCGAGAGAGCCGGCGAGGAGAGCCTCGGCCGCGCTGGGGCCCGCCTTGAAGGGGTACCACGCGACCTTGCGCCCGAGGCGTCGTTCGTAGACGCCGTCGCCGGTCCGCGAACGCGCGGCGGCGATCAAGGCCGGCGCGTGCGTCACGTTGGGGAAGTAGCCGATCCGGACTTCTTCGCGCGGGCCGTCGTCGCGCGTGCATGCGGTCGCGACCGCGACGACGAGGGCGAGGGCGTAGCGGGCGCGCACGATGGGCATGGCGTTGCCGCGACGCGGTCGCGGAGCGGCATGGTAGACGCGCCGCACGCGCGCGCGCAACCGCGCGGCGTGTCGGCGACCGCGACGCGCGGCGCGCCGATCCTGAAATCTCCTGCAAACTTGCGACGCGGGTTCGCGCGCCGGCCGAGGTAACGGCGCGGGGGGCGCCTCTATCGCCAAGTGGGGCGCCGTCGCGAGGCGACGCGTGCGCGGGATCCGCCGCGGCGCGTCGAACGGCGGCGTCCGGCATGAAAGACGTCAAGCGCTCCAAGGTCACCACGCTCGCCGCCACGGTCGTCGTCGTCGCGGCGCTCAAGCTTGGTTCCGAGCTTCTGATCCCGTTCGCGCTCGCGGTCATGCTCAGCTTTCTGCTGGAGCCGATCGTGTGCCGCTTCGAACGGATGCGCTTGCCGCGCATCGCGTCGGTCGTGCTCACCGTCGTGCTCGTCGGAAGCGCGACCGCGGGCCTCGGTTGGGTGATGGCGGGCCAGTTCACCGCCGTCGTCGAAGAGCTGCCGCGCCACAAGCGGAACCTGGAGGAGAAGTTCGAAGGACTGCGGAACGCCGTCGCGAGGCCGATCGTGCGCGCGGGCGAGACGATGAAGGACCTGCGCGAAGGTCTGGCTCCGGAAACGCAACCCGCGACCGATTCGATCAAGGTCGACGTCGCGGAGAAGTCCGAAGAGCTCGCCTGGGTCGGCAGGAGCATGGAGACGCTGCTCGGGCTTCTCGGCGCCCTCGGCGTGGTCGCGCTGCTCACCATGGTGCTGCTGGTGAAGCGCGACGACCTGCGCGAGCGGTTCATCCGGCTCGCCGGCGGAGGGAAGATCTACCTCACTACGCGCGCGATGGACGAGGCGTCGCGGAAGGTGAGCCGGTACCTGCTGATGCAGACGCTGGTGAACAGCATGCACGGCGTGCTGGTGACGCTCGGCCTGTGGGCGCTCGGCGTGCCGAGCGCGCTCCTGTGGGGGCTGTTCGCCGCGGTCCTCCGGTTCATCCCCTACGTCGGGCCGTGGATCTCGGCGGGCTTCCCGATCCTCATGTCGCTCGCCGTCTCGCCGGGCTGGAAGGAGCCGGCGATGGTCATCGGCCTCTTCCTGCTGCTCGAGCTGATCACGAACAACCTGCTCGAGCCGTGGCTCTACGGGTCGGGAACCGGCGTGTCGGCCGCCGCCATCCTCATCGCCGTCGTCTTCTGGACGTGGTTGTGGGGGCCCGTCGGTCTTGTGCTGGCGACGCCGCTCACGGTGTGCCTCGCTGTCGCCGGCAAGTACGTCCCCGGTCTGGGGTTCCTCGACGTGATGCTCGACGAGAAGCCCGTCCTGAAACCCGAGGCGCGCCTCTATGAGCGCCTCGTCGGCGGCGATCCCGCCGGCGCCTGGCAGATCGTCGACGCCGTCCGGGACAAGCCGCCGGCCGAAGTGTTCGACGCGACGCTCCTGCCCGCGCTTCATCTCGCAGCCCTCGATCGCGAGCTCGGCGACAACGACGGGGAGGAGACCCCGCGATTCCTCGAAGCAGTGCGCGAGCTGGCGGACGACGTCGCGTTGCGCGCCGCCGCGGCTTCCAACGGCGACGCGGCCGCGCACGCGGTCCGGCCGAGCGTCGACGACGCGGCGGCGCAATTCCGCGTCGCGTGTCTTCCCGCGCGCGACCCGCTCGACGAAGCGGCCTGCCTCATGTACGCGCACGCGCTCGCCGCGCACGGCGTCGCCGGCGACGTCTTCTCGAGCGATCAGCTCCCGAACGCGATGGTCGAGCGGGTGTCGACCCAGGACTATGCGCTTGTTCTGGTGTCCGACGCGTGCGCGAGCGCGGCGTCGACGCGGCGCGTCGAGTACTTCCTGCGACGGCTCGCGGCGCGGGCGCCCGGCGCGCCGGTCGTGGTCGGCCTGTGGCACGCGCCGGAAGAGTTGGACGCGTTCCGTGGGCGCCTCAAGCTCGACGGGCGCGTCGCCTTCGTTTCGACGCTGGTGAAGGCCGTCGAGCACACGCTTCCGCTGCGCGGGCTTGATCGACCGGCGACGGCGGCTCGCGAGGCGCTCGGTCCGCCGACGCGCGCGGGCGTCGACGCGCCGACCACCCGCGAAGATCAGGCGGAGTCGAAGGCGCATTCGGACGCGGGCGCGTCTGCGCGTCGTCGCGGCGAGGCGACGACGCCGCGCCCTTCGGAGCCGACGGCCCGCCGCAAAGGCCCGCCGCGCGGCGCGGGCGGCAAGACGGGGACGTCCGAGAGTCGCTGAAACGCGCAGCAGACGCCGACGCCTGACAGGACCGCGGAGGCCCGCGCGCGGAGCGAAGCGGAGCGACGGCCCCGCATCGTCGGTCACCGGAGGTCGTGTGCGTGGCGGCGAACGTCGTCGACGACGTCGCGCGTCGGTCGCCGATCGACGGTGCGGGCGCGTCCTCGCTGCGCTCGGCACGGCGCTCCCGCGGTCCTGGCCGGGCACGGCGCAGGTCCTTATCGCGGCCTGCGCCGCATGGACCGCGGCGCCGCACGGGCGGCGCTACGGAGCGGGGCGCCGGGTCACGAAGCGGCGGAGGCGGAGCGGCCGCCCTGCGGCGGGTTCGGCGCGTTCGAGGGCGCGGCGCCGGTCGCAGGCGGAGCGCCGACGACGCGCGCCGCGGCCTGGGCGGCGGGCGTCTCTTTGCGCTGGCGCGGCTGGCAGATCTTGATGAGCGTCTGCAGCACCTGCTCGCGGAAGCCGTTCGTCGCGTGAGACGAAGCCGCGAAGGCGGCGACGTCCTTCACCGTGATGATGCCCACGAGCTTCCCGACTTTGTCCACCACCGGAACGCGGTGGATCTGCCGATCGCGCATGACGCCGAGCGCGGATTCGACCGGGTCGTTCGGGCCGCAGGTCGCCACCGGCTGCTGGATCACGTCGGCGATCGCGATGTCGCCGAGCTTGCGGTCTTTGATGTAGGCGGCCATGCAGGCGTCGCGGTCCGTGAGCGTTCCGATCACTTTGCCCTCGCCGCCGTCCTCGACGATCGGGACGATCCCGCAATCGTGGTCCCACATGATCTTGGCCGCGTCGGCCAACGTGCGCGAAACGGGACAAGTCGCGACTCCGGTGGACATGACGTCTTTGACCAGCATGGTCGGGGCACCCTTCTATGACGAGGCGAGCGCGCCGCGCGGCGGAACGTCACGCGGAGGCGGAGTTCGACCGGACGGCGGGCGAACGGCAACCGTGGTATAGAGCGGCGCCGCTCGACGTTGCGACCCATGAACGACCGACAGCGTGGTCCCGCGGCGCGCGCCGCTCCGAACGGCCCCCGGTGGCATGCGGAGGCTCCCGAGGAGGCGTTGAGACGGCTCGCCGCGACGCCCGACGGGCTTTCCGACGCCGAAGCCGCGCGACGTTTGCGCGAGCACGGGCCCAACGCGCTCGCGGAAGCGCAAGGTCCGACGGCGATCGCGCTCTTTGCGCGGCAATTCAAGAGCCCGCTGGTGTGGCTGCTTTTCGCGGCGGCGGGCCTTTCGGTCGCCTTCGGCCACGCCGCCGACGCGATCGCCGTGCTGGCGATCCTCGTCATCAACGCCTGCGTCGGGTTCTGGCAGGAGCATCGCGCCGAGGCGTCGCTGGCGGCGCTCCGGAAGGCGACGTCGCCGACGGCGTCGGTGCGGCGCGACGGCGCCGTGCGGGTGATTCCGGCCGCCGAACTGGTCCCCGGCGACGTGATCGAGCTGCAGGAGGGCGACGCCGTCCCCGCCGACGCGCGCCTGCTCGACGCCGCGTCGCTGCGCGTCGTCGAAGCGTCGCTCACCGGCGAGTCCGAGCCGGTCGACAAAGTCGTCGAGCCCGTCGACGCCGAAACGCCCCTCGCCGACCGCACGTCGATGGTCTACCAAGGGACCGGCGTGGCCGGCGGAGAGGCGACCGCCCTCGTCGTCGCGACGGGGTCGGGGACCGAAATCGGGCGCATTGGCGACCTGCTCGCCGAGGCGGGCGACCAGGAGACGCCGCTGCAGAAGCGTCTCGTCGCCTTCGGGCGCCTGCTCGGTCTCGTGGCGCTGGGCGTGACCGCCGTCGTGTTCGCGTTGGGAGCGGCGCGCGGTCGCCCGCTCGACGAACTTCTCCTCGGCGCCGTGTCGCTGGCGGTGGCCGCCGTGCCGGAAGGGCTGCCGGTGGTCGTCACGATCGCGCTCGCCGCGGGCGTGCGGCGCATGGCGCGGCGTCGCACGCTGGTGAGGCGCCTGCACGCCGTCGAGACCCTCGGCGCCGTCACCGCGATCTGCTCGGACAAGACCGGAACGTTGACGGTCGGGCAGATGACGCTCCGCCGCCTGCTGCTCCCGGGGCGCCGCTACGACTTCGAGGGCGAAGGCTACGCGCCGGAAGGGCGCATCACGGGCGACGGCGCCGTCGCGCCCGAGGCCGATCCGCTGCTCGACCTCGCGCTGCGAACGTTCGCCGGATGCACGTCGGCGCGCCTCGAGCGCCAGGGCGGCGGATGGACCGCGGTGGGCGACCCCACCGAAGCCGCGTTGCTCGCGGCCGCGGGAAAGGCGGGACTGACGCCGGAGGCGGTGGAGGACGCGGCTCCGGAAGCCTCGCGGCTTCCCTTCGACGCGGACCGGCGGCGCATGACCGTCGTGCGAAGACTCCCGGAGGGCGGGCTGCGCGCCTCGGTCAAAGGCGCCCCCGAAGCGGTGGTCGACCGGTGCTCGCGCGTCCTCGGCGCCGACGGCGCGCCGCGACCGCTCGACGACGCGGCGCGAAAGAACCTGCTGGCGGCGAACGAGCGCCTCGCCGCCGAAGGACTCCGGGTTCTGGCGTGCGCGGTGCGCGACGGCGACGACGCGCTCATGGACTCCGACCCGGAGACCGTGGAAGACGCGCTGACGTTCGTCGCCTTCGCCGGCCTGCAGGATCCTCCGCGGCCGGAGGCGGCGCGCGCGGTCGCCGTGTGCCGCGACGCGGGCATCCGCGTCTCGATGATCACCGGCGATCAGCCGCGCACGGCGCTCGCGATCGCCCGCGAGCTCGGCATCGCGGGGCCCGAGGACCGCGTCGTCACGGGCGCGGATCTCGACCGCGCGGACGCGTCGTTCGACCCGACCGCGACCGCGGTCTTCGCCCGCGTCAGCCCCGAGCACAAGGTGCGCATCGTGCGCGAGTGGCGCCGGCGCGGCGGCGTGGTCGCCATGACCGGAGACGGCGTGAACGACGCGCCCGCGCTTCGGGAGGCGGACGTCGGCGTCGCGATGGGGAAGACCGGCACCGAAACGGCGAAGGAGGCCGCCGACCTCGTCGTCGTCGACGACGACTTCGCCACGCTGGTCGTCGCGGTGGAGCAGGGCCGCGGCATTTACGACAACATCCGCAACACTCTGCAGTACCTGCTCGCCGGGAATGCGGCCGAACTGCTGCTGATGCTGGCGGCGGCGGTGATCGGCGCGCCGACGCCGCTGCTGCCGATTCAGCTCCTCTGGATCAACCTCGCGACCGACGGCGTGCCCGCGCTGGCGCTGGCGGTCGACCGCTTCGAACGCGACCTGATGCGCCGGCCGCCGCGCCGCCCCGACGAGCGGCTCGCCGATCGGCTCTTCCTGTTCAACACGGGCTTCGCCGGGCTCCTGTCCGGAGGGACCGCGCTCGGCGCCTACCTCTACGCGCTCGGCGCCGACGGCGACGAGTCCAGGGCGCGGGCCTTCGCATTCAACGCGCTGGTCTTCGCGGAGCTGTTGAAGGCGTTCGCGTTCCGCAGCGAGACGCGCACCGCGTTTTCGCTCGGCATGGGCACGAACCTGCGCCTGTGCGCCGTCGTCGCCGTCTCGATCGGCCTCCAGCTGCTGAGCCACGCCTGGGCGCCGCTGGCGGACTTCCTGCGGACGCCGCGGCTTCCGCTCGCCGACGTCGCCGCGCTGCTCGCGCTCGGGTTCGTCCCCGTGACGACGCTGGAGCTGGCGAAGGGGCTGCGGCTTCGCCGGGAACGCACGCGCCGCGCGGCCTGACGGTCGCGGTCGAGGCGCCCCGTCAGACCTCGCCGGGCGCTTCGGCGCTCGCGGGCTTCGCGCGTTCGGGCTCGAGGCCTTTCACCGCAGGTCCGGCGAGCACCTCGCCCGTCGGGCGGAAGCGCGAGCCGTGGCACGGGCAATCCCACGTCGACTCCGAGCCGTTCCACTGAACGATGCACCCGAAGTGCGTGCAGACCGCCGACATCACGTGGATGCCGCCGCCGCCGTCGCAATAGACCGCCCGCTTCTTGCCGTCGACCGTCATGAGCCGACCTTCGCCCGGCACGAGGTCTGCGAACCCGTCGCGCTCGAACGCCTTGAGTCGATCGCCGACCAGCCGCCCGGCGACGTTGGCGTTTTCACGTACGAACTCGACGGCGCCGGCGATGGGCTTCACGCGCGCCGGGCTGAAGAGGTCGGCGTACGGCGACGCGCGCCCGAGGATCAGGTCGGACAGGATCGACCCCGCGATGGTGCCGAACGTCGTCCCGTTGCCCGCGAAGCCGCTCGCGAGATACACGTTCGCCTTGCCGACGCGGCGCCCGATGTACGGCAGTCCGTCCACCGGCTCGAACACCTCGTGCGACCACTCGTATTCGGGCTGCGAGGCGCCGAAGCGCGCGCGCGCGAACTCGTACACCGCCTGGAAGCGCGCTTCGGTGTCGGTCTCCTGACCCGTCTTGTGGTCCGCGCCGCCGACGATGAGCAGACGCCCGTGTTCGTCCTCCGTCCACCGGATGTAGCGGTACGGGTCCTTCATGTCCCAGAAGAGCGCGTCCTCCACCGGGAAGTCGCCGCGGAATGCGGCGGCGTAGGTCGTGTAGGGCGCCACGCGGGTGTGGATGCCGAGCACGACGTTGATCGGCGTGTGGGTGGCGAGGACCACCGCGCGCGCCTCGACCGTCCGGTCGCCGACCTTCACGCGGCACGGCGCGCCGTCGTCGATCTCGAGGACCTTGGTGTGCTCGTAGATGCAAGGGCCCTGCGATTCGAGGGCGGCGGCGAGGCCGTCGAGGTAGCGCATCGGATGGAAGCGCGCCTGGTGCTCGACCTTCATGGCGCCGACGCTCTTCGCCGGCAGGGGGACGTCGCGCACGAACGACGCGGCGAGGCCGAGTCGCGACGCGATCTCGACCTCCACTTCGAGCTCGACGGCGTCGGACGGCTCCTCGCCGTACCGGTAGCCGGGGAGCCGCCGGAAATCGCAGCCGATGCCGTGGACCTGCGCCGTCGATTCGATGCGGTCGATCGCCTCGAGGCTCGCCTGCACCGCAAGCCGCGCACCCTCTTCGCCGAACTTGGACGTCAGCGTCTTGAACGACCGGTCGAGCACGGCCGTCGCGTGCGCGGTGGTGAATCCCGTGGCGCCGCCGCCGATACGGTGCATCTCGAGGACCGCCGTCGACAGCCCCGCCTGCCGGAGCTTGAGCGCCGTGGTCAGGCCGGTGATGCCGGCGCCCACGACCGCGACGTCGACCTTCAGGTCCTCGCCGAGCGGCGGCCTGCGGAGCCGTCGCGGCACGTCCTGCCAGCACGGATGGCGTTTGGCGTTGGTCTGCATGAAACGTCTCAGTCGTCTTCGTCGGGATGCGGGGACTTCGCGTGCACGAGTTCCGGCTTCCGGACCGGCGGCCGGCGGATCTCCTGCTCCATCGACGGACGGCGCCGACGGCGGAACGGCGGCAGCTCGACGGCGCCGCCCGTGCGCAGCGAACGGTGCAGCGCGCGGATGACGCGGACGTCGGCGAGGCCTTCGCGACCGGAGGGCTCGGGGTCGCGACCCTCGAGCACGCAGTCGGAGAAGTAGATCAGCTCGGCGGCGAACTGGTCGCGCTTCGG
>DASPNK010000026.1:0-3135 GCA_035626575.1 Planctomycetota bacterium
GGTCTCGGGTACGTGAAGCTCGGGCAGCCGTCGACGACCCTGTCGGGCGGCGAAGCGCAGCGCGTGAAACTCGCGTCGCAGCTGCAGCGCCCGCCGACGGGCCGCACGCTGTACCTGCTCGACGAGCCGACGACCGGGCTCCACTTCCTCGACGTGAAGCGGCTCGTCGCGGCGCTGCAGCGCCTCGTCGACGCGGGAAACACCGTCGCGGTCATCGAACACAACCTCGAGCTCATCCGCTGCGCCGACTGGATCGTCGATCTCGGGCCGGAAGGCGGGTCGGGCGGCGGCGAGCTGGTGTACGCGGGGCCGTACGAGGGGCTGCTGAAGGAGCCGCGGAGCATCACCGGGCGCATGCTCGCGGAGATGGATTCGGCGCCGCCGCCGGCGTCGAAGCCGCGCGAGGTGCGCGACCACGCGCTCGACGGCGACGTCGTCCTCCGCGGCGCGCGGCTGCACAACCTGAAGGACGTCACCGCGCGGTTCCCCGCGGGCAAGTTCAGCGTCGTCACCGGGCCGTCGGGCTCCGGCAAGACGTCGCTCGTCTTCGACACGCTCTTCGCCGAGGGCCGCCGCCGCTTCGTGGAGTGCCTCTCGACCTACGCGCGGCAGTTCCTCGGCCGCCTCGACCGCCCGCCGATCGACGCGTTCGAAGGGCTCGCGCCGTCGATCGCGATCGACCAGAAGAACGTCGGCCGCAACCCGCGCTCGACGGTCTCGACCGTGACCGAGATCCACGACTACCTTCGTCTCCTCTACGCGCGTCTCGGGACCGCGCATTGCCCCAGGTGCGGCGAGGAGGCGACGGGCACGTCGCCCGACCGCGTCGTCAAGCGGTGGCTCGCCGACCTGAACGGGAAGAAGGGGCGCGTCCTGGCGCCGCTGTGGAAGAAGGGATTCGCCAAGCCGCTGCGCCTCCGGAAGCCGCAGGAGCTGGCGGTCGCGATCGGCGAGCTGAAGCAGGAGGGATTCGTCCGCCTGCTGATCGACGGCGTCGAGCATCGGGTGGACGACCTGATTCAGGCGCAACCCGCGGGCGCCGTCGAACCCACGACCGAAGCCGACCCCGGCGGCGCGCACTTCAAGGCGACGCCGGAGCTGAAGAAGCTGTCCGCGAAGGCGGGAGAGATCTTCGCGGTCATCGACCGTGCGGCGATCTCGGAGGCGGCGCGCACGCGCCTCGTCGACTCGGTCGCCCAGGCCTTCGCCGCGGGCCGCGGCGTCGCGGCCTTCGAGACCGTCGACGGCTCGCGCACCTGGCACGCCGAGCACCCGGCGTGCGTGGAGTGCGGCTGGTACCTCGGCGAAGAGCTGACGCCGAAGATGTTCTCGTTCAACAGCCACGTCGGCGCCTGCGAGGCGTGCCGCGGCCTCGGCGTTGAACTCTCCGCCGACGTGGACAAGCTGGTCGCCGATCCGGACCGTCCGCTGTTCGACGGCGCGATGATCGACCGCCCCGGCGACTTCCTCTCCCGCGCGGACGGCTGGTTCCGCAGCGTCGCCGAGCGCCTCTCGAGGAAGCTCGAGTTCGACCTGAACAAGCCGTTCCGCACGCTTCCCGCCAAGGCGCGCAAGGCGCTGCTGCAGGGCTACGACGGCCCGCTCGACGTCGCGTTCGAGTCGTCGTCGGCGACGCGCGACGCGTCGTGGAGCATGTCGGTCGCGTGGAAGGGCCTCTGCGGCTACATCGAGGACTGGTACCGCACGACGGACAACGAGGAGTGGCGCGAGGTCCTGCACGGCGTGATGCGCGAAGACGTCTGCCGCGGCTGCAAGGGCGAACGGCTGAAGCCCGAGTTCCGCGCCGTGCGCTTCGGCGGCGCGACGCTCGCGGCGATCGGCCGCATGACCGTCGTCGGCGCGCGCGCCTTCTTCGCGGGCCTCAAGCTCTCCGCCTCCGGCCGGAAGATCGCCGAGCAGCCGTTGAAAGAGGTGAACGGCCGGCTCTCGTTCCTCGACGAGGTCGGCCTCGGATACCTCGAGCTCGGACGCTCCGCGGGCACGCTGTCGGGGGGCGAATCCCAGCGCATCCGTCTCGCGACGCAGATCGGCAATCGACTGACGGGCGTCATCTACGTTCTCGACGAGCCCACGGTCGGCCTGCACCAGCGCGACACCGAGCGCCTGCTGAAGACGCTGCGCGAACTGCGCGACCTCGGGAACACGCTGGTGGTCGTCGAGCACGACCGCGAGACGATCGAAGGCGCCGACTGGACGCTCGACATGGGCCCCGGCGCGGGCCGTCACGGCGGCGCGGTGCAGTTCGAAGGCGAGCCGAAGCGGCTCGCCGCGTCCGGCACCCTCACCGGGCGCTACCTCGCGGGCGAACTCGGCGTCGCCGCGCCGAAGACGCGCCGTACGGCGTCGCGCTTCCTCACGCTGAAGAACGTCACGGTCAACAACCTGAAGGGGATCGACGCGTCGTTCCCCGTCGGCGGGTTCAGCGCGGTCACCGGCGTGTCCGGTTCCGGGAAATCGTCGCTGGTGATGGACGTGCTGGCGCCGGCCGCGTCGGCCTCGGTGCAGCGCAAGCGGAAGAAGATCGCCGGCCTCGGCGCGATCGAAGGCGCCGACGCCTTCGACCAGGTGATCGTCGTCGACCAGTCGCCGATCGGCACGTCGCCGAAGTCGAACCCCGCGTCCTACATCAAGGCGTTCGACCACATTCGCGAGCTGTTCGCCGAGGCGCCTCTCGCGCGGCAACGCGGCTTCGGGCCGGGTCGCTTCAGCTTCAACACCGGCGAAGGGCGCTGCGGCGCATGCGAAGGCCGCGGGCAGATCAAGATCGAGATGCACTTCCTGCCCGACGTGTGGATCGTCTGCGAGACCTGCGGCGGCAAGCGCTACGACAAGCAGACGCTGGCCGTGGAGTACAACGGGAAAAGCATCGCGGACGTCCTCGAGATGGAGGCGGCGGAGGCGGCGACGTTCTTCGCCAACCATCGCCGCATCGCCGAGCCGTTCCGCCTGCTCTGCGACGTCGGCCTCGGGTACCTCCAGCTCGGCCAGTCGGCGACGACGCTCTCCGGCGGCGAGGCGCAGCGCATCAAGCTGGCGCGCGAGCTGGCGCGCCGCTCCCATGGACGGACGCTGTATCTTCTCGACGAGCCGACCACCGGGCTGCACTTCGACGAC
>DASPNK010000027.1:0-3060 GCA_035626575.1 Planctomycetota bacterium
CGAAAGACGTCGACGGCTGCCTCAACGTCTCGAAGCGCATGGAGGTCGCCATCCGCCGCGCCGACGACGAGGACCGCTGGCCTCTCGTCATGGGTCAGCGCACCTACGACCGCGCGCGCGCGGAGGAGATCGTCCAGGGCTGCACGCGGCTCGTGGAGCAGCGGAAGCCGTTCCTGCAGATCTACGACGACGCGCTCGCCAGGCTCGACCAGGCGTCGAACGCGATCAAGCGCGAGCTGGCCGAGCTGAAGAATCTCCGCGAGCAGGTCGCGCTCGACCTCGAGCGCGTCCGCCTTACGAAGACGGTCGGCGACCTCGCGCAGCTCCAACGCACCGAGAACGAGATCGCGCACTACTCCCGCATCCTGACGTCGGCCGTCGAGGAGACCGCGACCACGTTGCCGAAAGCCGGCGACGTGCCCGCGCCCGTCGACGCCGAGTCGTTGCTCAAGTGACCCGTTCCGGCGCGGTCCCCGACCGCGCCCGTCCCGGGGCGGCCCCGCGGCCGCCGATCAGGAGGTTCCCGTGACCCACGCCCGTCGTCTCGCCGTCTTCGTCGCCGGTCTCGCCCTCGCCGCGCCGTTCGCGCGGGCTCAGGATCTCGGCGACGACGCCGAGCTGGTCGAAACGCGCGTCGAGATCCCGAAGCTCAAGGCCGCCGAGACCTACGTGCCGAAGGACGGCGTGGTCGAGATGGAGCTTTCCGAGTACGCGGGGTACGCCGGCCTCGTCGTCGCCAACGGCGGGCTCGAGCCGAACGCCGATTCCATCTTCGCGAAGAAGCACGGCTTTAAGCTGAAGATCACGCTCTCCGAGGAGGAGTCGTGGTCCGCGCTCAACGCGGGGCGCATCGGCGTGTCGGCGACCACCGTCGACGTGCTCGCGGCCTACGGCCGTCAGATGAAGGTCGCGGTTCCCGCGCAGATCGGGTTCTCCCGCGGCGCCGACGGCGTCGTGGTCCGCAAGTCGATCCGCCGCGTGAACGACCTGCGCGGGAAGGTCCTCGCCACGGCGCAGTTCACCGAGGCCGACTTCTTCATCCGCTACCTCGCCCAGGAGGCGGGGCTCGAAGTGAAGATGCTGGCGAGCCTCAAGGACGCGGTCGATCCGAACCGCCTCAATCTCGTCTACTGCGCGGACGCGCACGGCGCCGGGGACCTTTTCCTCCGCGACGTCAAGGCGAAGCGCAACCGGATCCACGGCTGCGTGACGTGGGCGCCCAAGACGACGGAGGTCGTCGACGAGAGCGGCGGCGAGGCGACGCTGCTCGTCACCAACCGCAACCTCCTGATCGTGGCCGACGTCCTCGTCGTCAACAAAGGCTTCGCCGACGGGAGCCCGGCGCTCGTCGCGGGGCTCGTCGAAGGCCTCTACGAAGGCAACCGTCTCGTGCGCGACGATCCGGGCGCGCACCTCGGCGTCGTCGCGAAGGCGTTCGGATGGACGCCCGACCAGGCCAAGGCCGAACTGGCGAAGATCCACTTCAGCAACGTCCCGGAGGCGCTCGGGTTCTTCCAGGGTTCGCTCACCGCCGCCGGCAGCTACGGCGCGATCTGGTCGGCGGCGACGTTCGCCTACGGCGAGGAGCTCATCGGGAAATCCGCCGCGCCCGAGCGGTTCCTCGACCTGAAGGCGTTGGAGTCGCTGGCGAAGAAGCCGCCGTTCTCCGAGCAGAAGCCGGTCATCACGCCCATCGGCAAGCAGATGGCCGAGGTGGAGGGCACGCCGCTCCTGTCGAAAGACGTGCGGTTCTTCTTCCTTCCCAACAGCGCCGAGCTCGACATGAAGAGCGAGGCGAATCTCAAGAACCTCGAGCACATCCGCGGGCTGCTCACGCAGAGCCCGGGCTCGGTGCTGAATCTCGTCGGCCACGTCGACGACGCCCGCAGGGAGGAGTTCTCGCGCCAGGGCGCGAAAGTGCTCCGCGAGATGACCGCCGCGGCCGACGAGCTGAGTCGCAAGCGGGCGAACGCCGTCGCCGAAGCGCTGAAGAGCCGTTACTCGGTCGAAGGCGTGCGCGTGGCGGTCGAAGGCCGCGGCTGGCGGGAGCCGGCGTCGAAGGTCTCCGACGAAAACCGCCGCGTCGAGGTGCAGTGGTTCACCGTCGAGTGACGGGCCCGCGGGCGGCGATTTCTTCCGACGCCGGCTGAAGCCCGACGAAGCAGGTGCGTCGCTCCGCTTCGCGGGGCGTGCGAACCTGCGGTCCTTGCGCTTCTCGCCGTCGACGTGCGGCGCCGGAGGTCGGAGCGCAGGTTCGCCCTCACGCGAAGCGCGCGCCGCACCTGTTCCGCCAATCGTCGGCCGGTCGTGGGTCGGCCTTCCCGCGGCTGCGGTCCCCGGTCGAGCGCGGGCTTTGGTCCGCGGGGGGCGTCGCGCACACTGGCGGCGTCATGCCGTTGCGACGTGAAGATCCGCCCGGGCCGGACGAGGTCGACCGCTGGTTCCGCGAAGTCCCGAAGATCACCTGCGAGGAGCTGCAGCGGCGGCTCGCGGCGGGCGAGGCGATCACCGTGCTCGACGTTCGCACCGAAGGGGAGTGGTCGGCGCGGCGCATTCCGGGCGCGCGGCACGTACCGCTTCAGGAGTTCGAGGACCGCCTCGACGAGCTTCTCGCCATGCCGGGGCCGCTCGCGGTCCACTGCGAACACGGCGTCCGGTCGATCGACGCGACGCTGTTTCTGAAATGGCAGGGGCGCGACGACGTGCTCAACGTCGTCGAAGGCCTCTGCGCGTGGAGCGGGCCGACGACGTCAGGGTGAGCGTCGGCCACGGCCGGAAGGCCGCCGCGCCGCGGGCTTCCGCGCGACGACGTAAGCGACGAAGCTCCGGCAGGCCTCGCCGCGCTCGACGCGCCGCCAGGCGCCGTTCCCCGAGCCGGTCCTCGGGTCGGTGCCTTCCCAGAGCACGTGCACGTCTTCGAACCCGACGGCTTCGAGCGCTTCGCGCAGGTCGGGAAGCGTCCACAGCCGCCACCGGTAGACGAAGGCGTCCCGGAGCGCCGTTCCGTCCTTGAACTCGAAGTGGATGCGCGCGTCGAGGTCGTGCGTGACGGGGTCGAAC
>DASPNK010000028.1:0-2982 GCA_035626575.1 Planctomycetota bacterium
ACGTCGATGAACTGCTTCGCCTTGTACTTTTCTTCGCGGCTCACGCCGGTGAAGAGCGTCTCCCGCGCCGGCGTCGCAAGCCCGTGGCGCGTCGCGCGCGAAAAGACGTCGAACCATGCGACGACGGCGAAGGCGGGCGTCGTCGCCAGCGTGAAGCACCCGATCATCTGCACGGCGGGGAGCGCGGCGAGGGAGAGGCCCGGTCCGAGGCGTCGAAGCAGGAGCGGCGTGAGGCCCGCCTGGAACAGGAGCGTCAACGCGCTGCTCCATGACTCGAAGCCGGCGAAGGCCGCGGTGCGCGCCGCACGGTCGGGATAGGCGTCGCGCGCCAGCTCGGAGCGGGCGTTGTAGAGGAAGGTGCCGGTGAGCGTGGCGATCGCGAGGTAAGCGGCGATCAGCCGCAGAAAGCGGGAGCGCGCGACGGTCGCCGCGCCATCGATCGCCGACCCCTGCGGCGGCGCCTCGAACGCGCGGGCGGGCTCGGCGGGGCGCGCCGCCGCGGCGAGGCGCGGCATGCGCCGGGCGACCTGCACCGCGAGCTCGAGGGCGACGGCGGCGACGATCAGCGACCATGTGGCGGCGTACGCCTTCGTAGAGGCGTGCTGCGCGAACCATCGAGTGAGCCAGGGCCCGGCGATGCCGCCGCAGGTGCCGCCCGCCGCGATGAAACCGAACCAGCGTTTGCCGTGGCGCGGCGAGAACCACTCGGCCGCCGCGCTCCAGAAGATCGTGGTGAGGAAAACGTTGTAGACGCTGACCCACACGAACCACCCGCCGTTGAAGAGGCGTTCGCCGCCGAGGGTCGCGAGCGGCGCGCCGCGCATCGCCGCAGCGAAAGCGTCCGGCGCCGCGGTCCGCCAGGCGAAAGCGGCCGCCCAGAGGAGCAGCACGACGGCGAAGAACCGGTACGCGACGGCGAGGAAACGCGGACGCTGCGTGCGCACGACGAGCGCGCCGTAGAGCGGCGTCAACAGCGTGGCGACGAGGAACGTGCCGGTGAAGTTCTCCGCCATCGCCCGCGGGCCGCCCTCCGACCCGACGGCGTCGCGCACCGGGCGGAGCGCGTAGTAGCCGCCGAGCAGCAGGAAGAAGAGCAGGAACGCGCGGAGCGCGAGCGCGCGCTCCTCGGGCGATACGGCGCGGCGCCAGGCGGCGACCCGGTCGGACAGGCGCGGCGCCGGGGCGTCGGTGGAAGGGGCGGTCACGCGGGGGGCCGGTCGGGAACGGGCGGGTCAGTCGGCGTTCGCCGACGAACGGCGAAGCAGGTTCGTCGCACCGCTTCGCGGTGCGGGCGAACCTGCGGTCCATAAGGACGCCGCGCGCGCGGCGCGGAGCGCCGTCACTTCGGCGCCGAGCGCTGCTTCCACTTCGCGAGCAACTCCGTCTCGCGCTCGCGGGACAGTCCGCCCTTGAAGCGGTCGTCGGCCGGCCGCGCGCGCTCGAAGGCGAGTTGATCGGCGACGGTGTCTTCGACGGGGCGGAACGTCATGCCCTTCGCTGCGGCCTTGGCGCCGGAGCTCACCGGGCACTTCGACTTGCCTTCGGCGGGCGGCACCCAGCAGGGGATGTCCTGCCACGGGCGGACCTTCTCCGCCTGGAGGAAGTCCAGGCTCACGTAGGTGAACTCGGCGTCGCTCTTCGCCGCCTTCCTGCACGCGGGGAGGAGCGTGCCGAACGGGACCGCCGGGCCGACGGCGTTGTAGACGCCGTAGATGCCCTCCTCGAGCGCCTTCACCATGAACGCCGCGAGGTCCTTCACGTCGATCCACTGGATCGTCTGCTCGGGGCCGATCGGCGCCAGCACCTCGCCGCCCGCCGCGACGCGGAGCGGCCAGTAGCCGAAGCGGTTCGACTCGTCCCCGTCGCCCACGATGAGGCCGGGGCGCAGGTTGACCGTCTTCCCCGGGAACCACTTTTCGGCCTCGGCCTCGCACGCCGCTTTCAGCGGGCCGTAGTTCTCCATCACCTTCTCGGTGTTCGGGTCCTCGAGGACGCCCACCGGCGTCGACTCGTCGGTGTCCTCGCCGTCGGCGCGCGGGTAGACCGAGATGCTCGAGATCATCACGTAGGCGTCGACGCGGCCCTTCAGGATCTCCGAGACCTGCCGCACGACGCGGGGAACGTAGGCCGACGTATCGACCACCACGTCCCAACGACGATCGCCCTTCAACGCGTCGAGTTCGCCTTTGCGACGGTCGCCGCGGAGCTTCTCCAGCTCCGGGAAGAGATGCGGATTGGTTTTGCCGCGGTTGAAGAGCGTGATCTCGTGGCCGCGCGCCAGCGCCGCTTCGACGAACTTCGGCCCGAGCTGATTCGTGCCGCCGAGCACGAGGATCTTCTTCTTCGCCGCCGCAGGCTTCGAGTCCTGCGGCGACGTCGCGCGCAGCGCACCCGGCATCGCCGCGGCGACCCCGGCGGCGGCGAAGGCCTTCAATACGGTGCGGCGGTCGACGGACGGGGGGCGCGGCGGGCGAGGGTGGTCGGTCATAAGGCGGGAGTTTACGGGGCTTCGGCGTCCGCGCTCCGCGGGCGTCCGAGAACCTCGGGTCGCGCCGGAGGCCCGCCCGGCGGCGACGCCGAGTGGGCCGACGCGGCGGCTACACTCCGACCGCCATGTCTTTCGCCCCGCGACTGTCCGACCGCACCGCGCATCTGCGGGAGGCGGGGCTTCTGCGCGCGCTGACGCTGCGCGTGCAGGCGTTTCCCGACGGCGTCAACCTCGGACAGGGCGTCTGCGATCTCGACATGCCCAAGGTGCTTCGGGTGGCCGCCGTCGATGCGCTCTACCGCGACCGGGCCACCTACACGCCGTACGCCGGGGTGCCCGACCTGCGGGCGCAGATCGTCCGACGCACGGCCGACCGTTACGGCCTCCGGTACGCCGACTCCGAGGTGGTCGTGACGGTGGGGTCGAGCATGGCGTACACCGCCGCGATCTTCACCCTGTGCGATCCCGGCGACGAGGTCGTCCTGTTCGAGCCG
>DASPNK010000029.1:0-3859 GCA_035626575.1 Planctomycetota bacterium
ACCGTCGCCAGCCACGTCAGAACCTGCGCCGAAGGCGACGCGGCCGCGACCCGGCCCGCGCTTCCGTCGCCGAGGACGTGCCCGAACTGCTCGAGAATCACCGCCACCGCGGCGCAGAGGAACCCGAGCACCAGCTGGTTCTTGCGGAAGACCGATCCCCGGAGCCTTCGAAGGCCGCCGTGATACACGCCGAACAGCTCTTCGAGAGCGTGCTTCGGCTTCTGGTGAAGGATCGAGCAGCAGATGAAGAAGAGCCCGACCAGTCCGACGGTGCGGCCCAGGAAGTCGAGATCGGAAAGCGCCATGCGGTCGACCCTCGGACGACGGACGGCGTCCGGGGCGTCCCCTGGACGCCGACCCGCCGCCGCGGGCCTCAGTGTGACCCCGTCCGCCGTGGAGTCAACGGGCTTCGGCCGCCGCAACGCGGGCGGAGGTCGGGCTCAAGGCGTTGCCCGACCGTCCCGCGACCCCTACGATGCCCCGCCTCCATGGCCCGGCCGAGCGGCCGGAAACGCGCGGGGAACCCATGATCGATCGGAAGGAAGTCGAGCACGTGGCGCGTCTTGCGCGCATCGCCGTGCCGGCCGAAGAGCTGGACCGCCTCGCGGGGCAGCTGGCGGCGATCGTCCGGTACGTCGAGAGCATTCAGGGGCTGAAGCTCGACAACGTCGCGCCGCTCTCCCACGGGGGCGACGCAAGCGACGTCTTCCGGGCCGACGAGCCGCGCCCCGGGCTTTCCCGCGAGGACGCGCTGAAGGGCGCGCCCGACCGGACCGACGACCATTTCCGCGTCCCGCGCGTCCTCGCGGAGCCGACCTGATGCCTTCCTCGACCGCGGTCGAAATCGCGAAGGCGGTGCAGTCGGGGGCGCGTTCCGCCGTCGACGTCGTCTCCGAGCGCCTGGCGGCGATCGAGAAGATCGACGGGCGGCTCGGCGCCTTCCTCGGCGTCGACCGCAACGCCGCTCTCGCCGAGGCGCGCGAGGCGGATCGACGCGTGAAGGAGGGCGAACGCCTTCCTCTCGCGGGCGTCCCGGTCGCGATCAAGGACAACCTGTGCTGCGTCGGCTACGCGTGCACCTGCGGCAGCCGCATGCTCGAGACGTGGCGGCCGCCGTACGACGCGACCGTCGTGGCGCGGCTCAAGGCGGCCGGCGCCGTCGTGATCGGCAAGACGAACCTGGACGAGTTCGCCATGGGCTCGTCGTGCGAGAACTCCGCGTACAAGCCGACGCGGAACCCGTGGGACCTCGCACGCACGCCGGGCGGCTCGAGCGGCGGGTCGGCCGCGGCCGTGGCGGCGGCGCTGGCGCCGCTGGCGCTGGGCAGCGACACCGGCGGCTCGATCCGCCAGCCGGCGGCCTTTTCCGGCGTCGTCGGCTTCAAGCCGACCTACGGGCGCGTCAGCCGCTACGGTCTGGTGGCGTTCGCGTCGTCCCTCGACCAGATCGGGCCTTTCGCCCGCACGGTCGAGGACGCCGCGCTGTGCACGCGGATCATCGCCGGGCGGGACGAGCGCGACGCGACGTCGGCGGATCAGCCGCTCGACGATCTCGTCGCCGAGCTGAAGACGCCGGTGCGCGGCCTCACGATCGGGCTTCCCGACGAGTACTTCGGCGACGCGGTGGACGACGACGTGAAGGCCGCGGTCACCTCCGCCGCCAAAGCCCTGGAGAAGGCGGGCGTGCAGAGCGTCCGCGTGAAGCTTCCGCACACGCCCTACGCGATCCCCGTCTACTACATCGTCGCGACGGCCGAGGCGTCGTCGAACCTCGCGCGGTTCGACGGCGTCCACTACGGCCGCCGCGCGAAAGGCGCCGCCGACGTGGGCGCGCTGTTCGCCGAGTCGCGCCGCGAGGGCTTCGGCGCCGAAGTCCGCCGCCGGATCCTGCTCGGCACGTATTGCCTCTCGTCCGGCTACTACGACGCCTATTACGACCGCGCGCTCCGCGTGCGCTCGCTGATCGCGCGGGACTTCTCCCTCGCGTTCGGTCAGTGCGACGCGGTCCTCTGCCCCGTCACGCCGACGCCCGCGTTCAAGATCGGCGAGAAGTCCGACGACCCGCTGAAGATGTACCTCAGCGACGTGTTGACCGGCGCCTGCAACCTCGCGGGCCTCCCGGGGCTGACGGTGCCGTGCGGGTTCGCGACGCGCGACGGCGCGAAGCTCCCCGTCGGAGCGCAGCTCATCGGGCCGCGGTGGTCGGAATCGCTGCTGTTCCGGCTCGGTCGCGCGATCGAGGCGTCGGCGGGCGTGGTCGACGTCGCGTCGCCCCTTGCGGAGGAGGTTCGATGAGCGTCGCCGACTGGGAGCCGGTGATCGGCCTCGAAGTCCATTGCCAGCTCGGCACGGCGACCAAGATGTTCTGCGGCTGCGCCTACCGTTTCGGCGCGCCCGCGAACGCCCTGGTCTGCCCGACGTGCCTCGGTCTCCCCGGCTCGCTGCCCGCGCCCAACCGCCGCGCCGTCGAGCTCGCGGTGCGCGTGGGGCTCGCGCTCGGCGCGAAGATCGCCGCGGTCACCAAATTCGACCGGAAGCACTACTTCTATCCCGACCTTCCGAAGGGCTACCAGATCTCGCAGTTCGACAAGCCGATCACGTACGACGGCCGGCTCGAGCTGGCGTTCACCGGCTCCGGCAAGTCGGTCGGAATCGTGCGTGCGCATCTCGAGGAGGACGCGGGCAAGAACGTCCACGAGGAAGGCGGCCCGCACAGCCTCGTCGACCTCAACCGCTGCGGCGTACCGTTGCTTGAAATCGTGAGCGCGCCCGACCTGCGCTCGTCGAAGGAGGCCTACGACTACCTCACGGAGCTGAAGCTCCTTCTGAAGACGCTCGAAGTCTCCGAGTGCGACATGGAGAAGGGCTCGCTCCGCTGCGACGTCAACGTCTCCGTGCGGAAGAAAGGCGCCGAGCGCTTCGGCGTGCGCTGCGAAATCAAGAATCTCAACTCGTTCAAAGCGGTCGAGCGCGCGATCGACTTCGAGGTCGCGCGTCAGGTCGCGGTCCTGGAGGCGGACGGCGCGATCCACGAGGAGACCCGCCTCTGGGACGACGAGAAAGGCGAAACGCGGCTGATGCGCCGCAAGGAGTCGTCGCCCGACTATCGTTACTTCCCGGATCCCGATCTCCCGCCTTTCACCGTGGATCCGGCGTGGGTCGAACGCATCCGCGCCGCCACGCCCGAGTCGCCGACGGCCAAGCTCGCGCGTTACGTGGGCGCCCTCGGGCTGTCCGACTACGACGCGCGCGTGCTCATCCAGGATCCGGAGACCTGCCGCTACTTCGAAGAGACCGCGCGCCTCTCCGGCGACGCGAAGGCCGCCGCCAACTGGGTCACGTCCGAGCTGTTCGGCCTGATGAAGGGCGGGATCGCGCTCTCCGAGGTGAAGGTCCGGCCGCAGCACCTCGCCGAGCTGATCGCGCTGATCAAAGACGGCACGCTCAACGTCCGCTCCGCCCGCGACGTGCTGGCGAAGCAGTACGAGAACCCGCGCCCCGCGAAGGAATACGTCGCCGAGCTCGGCCTCACGCAGGTCTCCGACCGCGCCGACCTCGCGGCGATGATGAAGAAGGCGCTCGACGCGAATCCGAAAGCGGTCGCCGACCTGAAGGCAGGCAAGGAAAAGGCCGCCGGCGCGATCGTCGGCGCCGTGATGCGCGAAACGAAGGGCCGCGCGAACCCGGCCCTCCTCAACGAAATCCTCGCCGAGCTTCTCAAGGCGACGCCCTGACGACGGGGCGCGCGAGCCGCCGCGTCGACATTCAGCGATCGGAGTCGTCGCCGTCGACCGACGACGATCGCATCGCGTCGGGGTTCGCACACGCCGGAGTCCGACCCTCGCGCTCGAGCGCGTTC
>DASPNK010000030.1:0-6558 GCA_035626575.1 Planctomycetota bacterium
GACCGAGCTGACGCCGTTCCTCGCGGCGGCGGTCGCCCGCGGCGCCGGCGCGGCGACGATGGAGGCGTCGTCGCATGCGTTGGCGCAGGATCGGCTCGCGGGGCTGCGTTTCGACGTCGCGGCGTTCACCAACCTCTCGCGCGACCACCTCGACTATCACCGCACGTTCGAGGAGTACTTCGCGGCGAAGGCGCGGCTCTTCGACCTCCTGAAGCCCGGCGGCCGCGCGGTGATCAACGCGGACGACTCCTACGGGCGCCGGTTGATCGAGCGCCTCCCGCCGGACGTCGTGCTGGCGACGTCGCTCGACGGCCGCGCCGCGTGCGAGCTTTCCGCCGAGGCGGAGTTCGGCGAGCGCGGGGTCGTGTTGCGGTGCCGTCGCGCATCGACCGGCGAGCGGTTCGACATCCGCTCGCCGCTGCTCGGACGGCCGAACGCCGAAAACCTGCTGACCGCCGCGGCGGCGGCGCTGGCGGGGGGTCTCGCGGCGAAGGACGTCGCCGACGCGCTCGGCGCCGTCTCCCGCGTGCCGGGTCGGCTCGAACCGGTGCCGTGCGGACGCGGATTCTCGGTGCTCGTCGACTACGCGCACAAGCCCGCGGCGCTCGAAGGGGTGTTGAAGACCGTCCGCGCCCTGGCGGCGCGCTCCGGCGGCCGCGTGCTGGTGGTGTTCGGCTGCGGCGGGGACCGCGACCGGGGCAAGCGTCCGGAGATGGGCGCGATCGCCGCGCGCCTCGCCGACCTCGTGTTCGTCACGTCCGACAACCCCCGCTCCGAGGCGCCTGAGGCGATCCTCGCCGACATCCGCGCCGGCGTGGAGGCGGCGCGCGGCGCGGCGCGCTACGACGTCGACCGGCGCGCCGCCGTCGCGACGGCGTTGTCCGAGGCGCGTCCGGGCGACGTCGTCCTGATCGCCGGCAAGGGGCACGAGACCTCGCAGACGATCGGCGGCGTCTCCCATCCGTTCGACGACCGGAAGGTCGCGCGCGAGCTGCTCGCGGCGGCCGGCGATGCGGTCGCGGCGGCGGCCGCGTCGGGCGGGGCGGCGCCCGCGTGACGCTGCGCCTCGGCGACGACCTGCCTCCGGTCGCGCGGGTCGCGGTGATCGGCCTCGCGCGGTCCGGGCGCGCCGCGGCGTCGCTGCTTTCGGCGCACGGAGTCGAGGTCGTCGCCAACGACGCGAAGCCGGCGGCGGCGTTCGAGCCGGCGCTCGTCGAGCGCCCGCGCCTTCGCTACGTGCTCGGCGGACATCCGGCGGAGGTCCTCGACGGCGTCGACCTCGTCGTGACGTCGCCGGGCCTCGCGCCGTCGCATCCGCTGCCGGTCGAAGCGCGGGCGCGCGGACTGCCGCTGCTGCCCGAGGTCGAGCTGGCGCGACGGCTCGCGCCGCCCGGGATCGTCGTCGGCGTGACGGGTACCAACGGCAAGTCGACGACGACGGCGTTGGCCGCGGCGCTGCTCGGCGAGGCGGGCTACGGCGCGGTCGCCTGCGGGAACATCGGCACGCCGTTCAGCGCCGTCGTCGAAGCGCCGCCGCCGCCGGGGTCGCGCGGGCGCGCGTACGTCGTCGAGCTGTCGTCGTTCCAACTCGAAGCGGTCCGTCGCTTCCGCTGCGACGTCGCGGCGCTGCTCAACCTCGCGCCGGATCACCTCGACCGGCACGGCACGGCGGAGGCGTACCTCGCGGCGAAAGCGCGGATCTTCGAAGGGCAGCGCGCGGAGGACGCGGTCGTGCTCCCGGACGCGGCGCCGTGGATCGCGGCGCTGCCGGCCCTTCGCGCGCGCCGCCTCGCGTTCTCGGCGGAGCGGCCGACGTCTCCCGGCGCTTTCTTCCGCCACGAGGCGTTCCACGTCGACCTCGGGGACGGCCGCGGCCCGATGGTCTACGCGCGACGTTCGGACCTGACGCTGGTCGGCGCGCACAACATCCTCAACGCGCTCGCGGCGCTCGCGGCGACCGCGCCGCTCGGGGTCGACCCGACGGCTGCGACGCGCGCGTTTCGCGGGTTTCGCGCGCTGCCGCACCGCTGCGCCCTCGTGCGGGAGCGCGGCGGCGTCCGCTGGGTCGACGACTCCAAGGGCACCAACGTCGACGCGACGGTCGTCGCCCTCGAGGGCTTCGCCGACGGCACGGTGCGCGCGATCCTCGGCGGCAAGGACAAGGGCGAACCGTTCGCGCGCCTGGCCCCCGCGCTGCGCCGGAAGGCGAAGGAGGCGTTGCTCGTCGGCGCGACCGCCGAGCGGCTCGAGCGCGAGCTGGCGGAGGCGGGGATTCCGCTCGTGCGGTGCGGGACCCTCGAACGCGCCGTGGCCCGCGCGGCCGAGACGGCGGCGCCGGGCGACGTCGTCCTGTTGAGCCCGGCGTGCGCCTCGTTCGACCAGTTCCGCGACTACGAGCATCGCGGACAGGTCTTCTCCGAGCTGGTCGCGGCGTTGTCGCCTGCGGACGCGCCGGCCGGAGGCCCGACGTGAGCCTGCGCGGAGCGCGTCTCCACTTCGTCGGGGCCGGCGGCGCGGGCATGTGCGGGCTCGCCGAGCTGGCGGCGGCGCGGGGCGCCGTCGTCACGGCTTCCGACGCGCAGGAGGGCGCGTCGTTCCGCCGGCTGCGGACGGTCGGCGTCGAGACGTTCCCGCCGGGCCACCGCACGGAACACGTGCGGGGGGCTGCGGTCGTCGTCTACACGTCGGCCTGCGCGCCGGACCACGTCGAGTTGACCGCGGCGCGCGCGGCGGGAGCGCGGTTGGTGCGGCGCGCGGAGTTCCTCGCCGAGTGCGCGCGGGGCCGGCGGCTGATCGCCGTCGCCGGCGCCCACGGGAAGACGACCACCACCGCCATGATCGGCGCGGCGTTGACGGCGGCGGGACTCGATCCGACCGTCGTCGTCGGCGGCGCGCTGCGGGCTACGGGGAGCAACGTACGCGTCAGCGGCGGCGCGTGGTTCGTCGCGGAGGCCGACGAGTACGACCGATCGTTCCTCGCGCTGACTCCGGAGATCGCGGTGGTGAACAACCTCGACCGCGAGCATCTCGACGTCTACCGCGACATGGACGACCTCCGCGCGGCCTTCGCCGCGTTTGCGTCGAAGGCGGGGCCGTCGGGGCGCGTGCTGCTCGGCGTCGACGACGCGGAGGCCCGCGCGCTCCGCGGACGGCTCGAGGCGCCGACCTCCGGGTTCGGAACGGCCGCCGACGCGGACGTGCGCGCGGTCGAAGTCCGCCTGCTCGGAGCCGGCGCGACGTTCCGCGTCGTCCGCGACGGCGTCGACCTCGGAGCGGCGACGCTTCGCGTGCCCGGCGTGCACAACGTCCGGAACGCCGCCGGCGCCCTCGCCGCGGCGCTCGCGGCGGGCGCTCCGTTCGCCCCGGCGGCGGCGGGGCTCGCCGCGTTCGATGGAGTCGGGCGGCGTTTCGAAGAGCTCGGCGAGCGCGACGGCGTGCGCGTGGTCGACGACTACGCGCACCATCCGACGGAGATCGCGGCCACGCTCGCCGCGGCGCGCGCCGCGGCGCCCGAGCGGCGGCTCGTCGCCGTGTTCCAGCCGCATCTCTTCAGCCGCACGCGCGACCTCGCGGCGGACTTCGCGGCGGCGCTCTCGGGCGCCGACGCCGTGATCCTCGCTCCGATCTACGGCGCGCGCGAGGCGCCGCTCGACGGCGTGACCTCGTCCCTCGTCGCCGCGGCGCCGGGTCTCGCCGGAGTTCCCACGACCGTCGTCGACGCCCGCCCGCGCCTGCTGCACGCCCTCCGCGCCGCGGCCCGCCCCGGCGACCTCCTGCTCCTCATGGGCGCCGGCGATCTCCGCGCCGCCGGCGAGGCCTTCGCCGCGGGGCGTGAGGAGGAGGGCGAATGACGGGATCGGCGCGCGCGGCGCCGGCGCTCAACCGCGCGGCTTGATCATCAACGCGGGCGGGACGGCGGCGACGAGGCCTCCGACGGCTTCGAAGAGGAGCGACGCGCCGGAGAACGCGGTCGGGAAGCCGTAGAAGATCGAGAACGAGAAGCTGACGGCGACCGCGGCGTAGGCGCCGATCAACGTCCCGACGAGGATCCGGTTGCCGACGGACCGGACCGCGCCCAGCGCCAGGACGACGGCGATCAGCAAACCGCAAAGGACGTTCGTCGCGAACTCCTTGCCGAGAATGCCGCCCATGCCGAAGGCCGGGTCCTTCGGCGTGTAGCTGAAGATGCCGCGCGGGTGCGACTTCACGCGCTCTTCGTTGCGGGCCCGCGCTTCGGGCGTGTTGGTCGTATCCATGGTCGGATACATGTAGAGCCCGGCTTCGGGAGGTGCGACCGCGAGCGCGCCGAGGAGCGCCGCCTCCTGCGTCGTCGACAACTCGGAGTAGCCGACGTGCCCCAGTGAGAGGACCATGTGGGCGACGGCGCCCCACACGAACATCAGGACGCCGCCGAGAACGCCGCCGATCAGGACCTTGTTCATTGCGTGAGCCTCCGGTCGGCGCCGGTTCTACCACTGCAAGTCGGGGCGCTGCGCGGCGAGGGCGGCCGAAAAAACACGTTGAAGTGCGACGCAGCAGGGCCGTCCCTCCGCTCCGCTTCGGGCCGGGCCGCTGCGGTCCAGGCGTCGGCCGCAACGTGGCGTGCGCCGCGATGCCGACGTCGGTCCGGCGCCGCGGCTGAATCAGCACAGGCGCCTGGACCGCGGAGGCCCGGCGCGGCGCGCAGCGCCGCACCGGCCCCGCATCGTCGAGCTTCCGAAGCCGTCGACGAGGCGCCGACCATCGTGCGGCGCCGGCCGACGAAGCAGGGCCGTCCCTCCGCTCCGCTCCGGGCCGGGCCGCTGCGGTCCAGGCGTCGGCCGCAACGTGACGCCCGCCGTCATTCCAACGTCGGTCGGGTGCCGCGCCTGAAGTCGGCACAGTCGCCTGGACCGCGGAGGCCCGGCGCGGCGCAAGCGCCGCACCGGCCCCGCATCGTCGGCGTTTCGCAGCCGTCGGCGAGGCGCCGACCGTCGTGCGGCGCCGACCCACCCAGCAGGGCCGTCCCTCCGCTCCGCTCCGGGCCGGGCCGCTGCGGTCCAGGCGTCGGCCGCCGACCGGACGTCCGGGCGTTCGCCGTCGTTCTGCGCCGGAGGGGTCGAACGGCGCGCGTCGCGCGCTCCGCCGTCTACGGCCCCAGCCGCTGCACCGCGCGCTGCACCGCGGCCTCCGGCGGCGGACGCAGATCGACCGTCGTCTCCACATCCGCGTCCGGCACCAGCACGACGTCCCGCGGGCGCGGGCCCTCGATGTTCTTCGCTTCGATGGCCTTGTTCCGCTGACGCTCGACGCGCCACTGCACCGCATACTCCCCCGGCGCGCCCACGCGGACCACCGCGTCGCGCCCCGGCGCCACGATGCGCTCGACGCGCTGGGTGGCGAGCGTACGCATCCCGGGATCGCGGCCCTGCTGCGGCGCCGTCGGCACGAGGTCGACGACGTATTCCACGTCGCCCTGAAGGGCCGGCAGGCGTTGCGGCGCGCGCAGCCGCACGACGAAGGGGCTGCCGAGCGTCGCCCGCACGGCGCCGAAGGGACGCGCCACGAACGTCGGCCGATATGCGGGATGCCACAGCCGAAGGTCGATCGGCTCGAACGGCAGGCAGAGGCGCGTCACGCCGCGGTCGGCGCCGCGCTTGGACAACGGCTTGCCGTCGGCGTCGAGCGTCTCGACTTCGACTTCGCCGAGGCGGCGCCCGTCGCTCCCGACGACCGACAGTTCGACGACGTGGAACTTGCCGCGCAGATCGAGCGGATCCAGCCGCGGATCCCGCGACGAGCCGCCCGCCTCGATGCGGATGTCGTCGATCTTCGCGAAATCACGATGGCCGCAGGCGTGCGTGCGGATGACGACCATGCCGACGCCTTCCGGCGCGCCGATCCACGCCAGCGCGCCGTCGGCGGCGGGCGAAGTCTCGCGCGAGAAAAGCGACTTGCCGTCGTTCGCCCCCGCGCGGCGCACATGCAGCGTCGCGCGGACGAGGTCGCGCGGCAGGTCCGGATCCAGCAGCAGCCGGCCCTCGACGACGCCGCCGCGCCGCAGCGTGAGCCGGACGTCCGTCGCGCCGGCTTCGACCTCGACGCGACCGCCGTCGCGATAGCCCGCGCGCGTCGGCAGCAACCGGTAGCGGCGGGCCGATCGGACGCCGCGCACCGCGAACCGACCGTTCTCGTCGGCGACGGCCTCCAGCGCGGAGTCCCGCGACGCTTCGTTTTCGCCCTGCTTCAGCAACGTGAGGTCGCGGAGCTGCTCGACCTCGACGCGCGCATAGCGCACCGGCGCGCCGACGTCGTCGACCACCGTGCCTTCGGCGATCGTCGTCGGCGCCGCGAACGTCACGTCGCCGACGGGGTGTGGCGCGTCGGCTTCGATCGCCTCCGGCACGACGTCGAGGTGCGCGACGGCGATGCGCTCGACGCCTTCGAGGAGCGTGAGCTCGACGCGCTCCGGAACGCCCGGGCCGCCCTTCTTCCGCTCGGCGCCGATCGCCGGCGCCTCGCCGAACTCCAGCGTGAACACGCCGGAGGCGTCGGTGCGGAACGGCCGGACCTTGCCCT
>DASPNK010000031.1:0-2708 GCA_035626575.1 Planctomycetota bacterium
GAGACGCCGCGCCGGAACCCGGTCCGTCCGCCGCCGAAGCCCGGTCCGCCGAGGCGGTCGCCCGTTTCGAGGCGCCGCTGGTCCGCTACGTCACGCGGCTTCTCGGCGACCCCGAGGAGGCGCGCGACGTGGTTCAGGAGACCTTCCTGAAGCTCGTGCGGGCGCCGGCGGCGGACACGGAGGGACGCATGGCCGAGTGGCTCTACACCGTGGCGCGGAACCGCGCCGTCGACGTCAAACGCAAACGCCGCCGCGTGGAAGGCCTGGCGCCCGAGCGCGCCGCGGCGGCGCCCGACCCCGCGCGGTCGCCCGCCGAGGCGGCGGAGATGCGCGACGAGGCTTCGGTCGCGGCGGCGGCGCTCGCCGCGCTGCCCGAGAACCAGCAGGAGGCGTTGCGGCTGAAGCTGCAGCACGGCCTCGCCTACAAGGAGATCGCCTCGGTCATGGGCGTCAGCGCGACCTACGTCGGCTGGCTGCTCCACGTCGGGCTGAAGGCGATCCGCGGACGCATGCAGGAGAGGGAACGGGACGGAGCCCGCGGCCACGGTCGCGGCGTGCCTGGAGACGAACGATGAGCGAGCGCGACGAGGCGCGGATCACCGCGTACGTGCTCGGCGAGCTGGACGCCGCCGGGCGGGAGACCTTCGAGGCGGAGATGGCGCAGGACGCCGCGCTGCGCGCGGAGGTCGAGGAAGTCCGCGGCGCGGTCGGCGCGCTTGCGGACGTCTGGCGCGCGGAGGACGTCGTCGCCTCTGCGGCGCCCGCGGCCGCGAGCGCGGAAGCCCCGCAGCGACCGGCGTCGGCGCGGCGCGCCTTGCGGTACGCGTCGGCGGCGGCGGTCCTCGCCGCGGTCACGCTGGGCTTCGGAGCGTTGTCGTCCGCGCGGTTCGACGCGGGGTCGGGGGCGCCGTCGGCGGAAGGCGCGGCTTGCGTCGTCGCCTGCATGGACGAGGACGCCACGCTGCAGCAGCCGGCGGCCAGTTCGGTCTCGATTCCCGCCGACCCGGCGCCGGTCTTCGCCGGACTGTCGGACTCGAGCGGCGCCGAATCGCTTCTCCGGCAGCGTCCGCTCGAAAAGCCGGAGTCGGGCGGCGTTTACTTGAGCCGGCTCGACGAAAACACGGTGCAGCCGTCGGACAGCTTCTTCTTCGGGAATGACCCGACCCAGGACATCCGGGCGCGGACGGAGAAGATCTTCGATACCGCATTGGGCGCGATCGTCGACGCCGAAGCCACAAAGTCCGCCGACGGCGCGGAGGCGCAGCCTGCGGAGATGATGGACGCCGTCGGCTGGTCACGCTACGGCGGCGGCGCCTTCGGGGGCCGCCGGCCTGGCGGAGAGCGCCTCCGCACGTTGGAAGCGCCGTCCGGCGAGACCTACGTCCTTCCGCCCGAGAACCCGTTCGTCCGCCCCGTCGGCGAGAAGGCGCTGTCGACCTTCGCCGTCGACGTCGACACCGCGGCGTACGCCAACGTGCGGCGCTTCCTCACCCAGGGCGCGCTGCCGCCGCCCGACGCGGTCCGCATCGAAGAGCTGATCAACGTCTTCAAGTGGCGCGACGCCGCGCCGACCGACGACAAGCCGCTCGCCGTCCGCGCGTCCCTCGGCGCCTGCCCGTGGGCGCCGGGACGCAAACTGCTCCGCGTGACGCTGAAGGCCCGCGAGATCGACTGGGCGAAGCGCCCGTCGAGCAACCTCGTTTTCCTGGTCGACGTCAGCGGCTCGATGGACGACCCGAAGAAGCTGCCGCTGGTGCAGCGCGCGCTGCAGGCGCTCGCCGACCGCCTCGGCGAGAACGACAAGGTGTCGATCGTGGTCTACGCCGGCGCGTCGGGCGTCGTACTGCCGCCCACCCGCGGCGATCAGCGGCAGAAGCTCCGCGACGCCGTCGGCGCGCTGAAGGCGGGCGGTTCCACCAACGGCGGCGAAGGCATCCAGCTCGCCTACAAGCTGGCGAAAGAGAACTTCATCCCGGGCGGCGTCAACCGCGTGCTCCTCTGCACCGACGGCGACTTCAACGTCGGCGTGACCGATCGCGACGCGTTGGTCCGCCTGGTCGAAGAGGAGGCGAAGTCGGGCGTCTTTCTCACGGCGCTCGGCTTCGGCATGGGCAATCTGAAGGACGCGACCCTCGAGCAGATCGCGAACAAGGGCAACGGCAACTACGGCTACGTCGACGACGACCGCGAGGCGCGCAAGCTCCTCGTCGACGGCGCGACCGGCACGCTGGTGACCGTCGCGAAGGACGTGAAGCTGCAGATCGAGTTCAACCCGACGCAGGTCGCCGCCTACCGCCTGCTCGGCTACGAGAACCGGAAGCTGGCGGCGAAGGACTTCCGCGACGACGCCAAGGACGCGGGCGAGGTCGGCGCCGGCCACGTGGTCACCGCGCTGTACGAGATCGTTCCGGTCGGCGTCTCCGTCGACCCGGTCGCCGCCCGCACGCCCCTCAAGTACCAGCCGGAGAACGCGGTCGCCGCCGCCGAGCCCGCGACGCCGCGGGCGCCCCTCGAAGGCCCCGCGCGCGCCGAGATGCTCACCGTCTTCCTGCGCTGGAAGGCGCCCGACGGCCAGGTTGCGTCCGAAGTCGAAACCCCGGTCGTCGCCGGTCCCGAGCCCGACGGCGCCGCGGGCGACGACCTCCGCTTCGCCTCGGCCGTCGCGATGTTCGGCATGGAGCTGCGCGGCTCGGCGCACAAAGGCGGGT
>DASPNK010000032.1:0-3728 GCA_035626575.1 Planctomycetota bacterium
ATTCGCCGCCGCCGCGTTCTACCGCGCCGAGCTGGCGCGGGCCGCCGAAGCGGCGTTGCGCGATGCGGCCGAGGCGCCGTCCGACGCCGTGACGCGCGTCACGAGCACTCTCGCGCTCGCCGCCATGGGCGACCCCTCGGCCGAAGCCGCCGCGCGCGCGCTTGTCGCCCGCGGCGCCGGCCACGAGCAGTACGGGTACACCGCGCTCGCGCTCGCCGCGCGCGCCGCCGAGGTCGACGGGCGCGCCGCCGAGCGACGCTTCCGACTCGCCGCGCCCGACGCGCCGGAGGAGACGGCCGCCGAGCTGCGCGCGTTGTTTACGGCGCCGCGGCGCGGGTCGGCGTCGCGCGCCGACGTCGGGCGCCTCCTCGCCACGCACGCCGGTCTCGCCGCGGCGCCCGAGGTGGGCGCCGTCCTCGACCGCCTCTCCGGCGGCGGCTGAGCCGGCGGCGCCGCGCCCGCGTCAGGGCGCGCGACCGCCGCCGCGCTTCAGCGCGTGATAGGCGCCGGGCGCGAAGGGCCCGAAGACCTCCTTCGTCCCGTCGCCCCAGACCACGCGCACCTCGTCGACCTGTTTCGCGGCGCCGAGCCCGATCACGACGCGCGGGTCGTTCGAGCTGCAGAAGCTGAGGCACGGCTGGATCATCGTGTGACGCTTCCTGCCGCCGAACGTCGCGACCACCTCCGCGCCGACGGCGTCGGCGCCCGACTTCTCCAGCACCCTCAAGCCGACCCAGCCGCCCTGCTTCGGCGCGACGTTCTCCAGCACGTAGCACGGCGCGTCGGAGTTGTTCACCACGACGTCGACGTCGCCGTCGTCGTCGAGGTCGCCGAACGCCGCGCCGCGCGAGCCGTGCACGAGGGTCTCGGCCATGGCGCCGGGCGGCCGGCGGATCTCGTCGAACTTCGGCCCGTCGACGCCGCGGAAGACCTGGTTGACCTCGCCGTAGGGATGCTCCGGGTTCTTCGGCGGCCCGTAGGGCCGCTGCACGGCGCCGTTCGCGACGTAGAGGTCGAGCCGTCCGTCGTGATCGAAGTCCGCGAAGCCGCACCCGAAGCCGGTGGCCGGCAGGCTGGCCGATCCGATGCCGTACTTCATGTACTGGTCGAAGAACGTGTCGACGCCGTCGTGCACGTAGAAGCAGTTGGTCTCGCCGCGCAGGTTCGTGACGAAGATGTCGAAGCGTCCGTCTTCGTCGAAGTCCGCGGTCCAGACGCCCATGCCCGCCTGCTCGCCGCCGTTGGGGCCGAGGGCGCACTGCATGATCTGGGCGGCGTCGACGAAGCGCAGGCCGCCCTTGTTGAGCCAGAGCTGGTTCGCGTTGCCGTCGTTGGCGACGTAGACGTCCGGCCGGCCGTCGCGGTCGTAATCCGCGATCGCGACGCCGAAGCCGTTGCCGTAAGCGGCTTCGAGCCCCGCCGCCTTCGACACGTCGACGAACCGTCCGCCGTCGTTGCGGTAGAGCGAATCGATCGCCTGCGCCTTGTAGTTCTTCGGCCCGCAGTAGTCGGGCTTGTTGTCCGGCCCGCTGCATTCGATCTCGCGGTGGCGCGCCCAGTTCATGTAGTTCGCCACGTACAGGTCGAGGTCGCCGTCGAGGTCGAAGTCGGCGAAGGCGGCGCCGGTGCTCCACGTGCCGTTGCTGCCGCCGACGTCTTTCGTCACGTCTTTGAACGTGCCGTTCCCTTCGTTCCGGTAGAGGGTTTCGGGCCCGACGTTGGTGACGAGCAGGTCGGTATCGCCGTCGCCGTCCCAGTCGGCGCACGCGACGCCCATGCCGTAGCCCGCGGCGGCGACTCCCGCCTTGTCGGTGACGTCTTCGAAGCGCAGCCCGCCGAGGTTGCGGTAGAGGCGGGAGGTGACCTTCGCGCGCTTCCCTTCGGCGACCTCCTTCAGGTCCTCTTCGGCGATGTAGCCGGACTGGACCATGAAGACGTCCATCTTTCCGTCGCCGTCGTAGTCGAAGATCGCGCAACCTGCGCCCGACATCTCGGGGAAGAGAAAGCGACCCTTGCGGTGGCCGCTCACGTGGTCGAAGGCGACCCCGGCCTTCCGCGAAATCTCCCGGAACCAGACGTCCTCCAGGCCCGCGGCGGCGGCGCCGCCGCCCCCGCCTGAAGACCCGCCCGGGCCGGGCGCAGGATCGCCGCCGCAGGCGGCGACGACGAACATCGAGGCGATCGCGAAGCGTGGAGGCATGGGGGGGCTCCCGGTCGGCAGGATCATCGCATCGGCGGCGCGCGGCGTCGCGCGCCGTGGATTTCGATCTCGAGGGACGCCGCGGCGTCGGCCGCGGCGCGCGCGCCTTCGGCGTCTCCGGCGAGGCCGCGCGCCTCGGCGAGCGCCTTCCAGGCTTCGACGCGGCGCGGCGCGAGGCGCGTCGCGGCTTCGGCGGGCGCGACGGCCTCGGCCTGCCGGCCCGCCGCGCGCAAGGCGGCGGCCAGCGCCAGCCGATGGTCGGCGTCGCCGAGGTCGAGCCGAACGGCGGCTTCGAACGCGGCGACCGCTTCCGACGGGCGCTTGAGGGCGTAAAGGACGCGCCCCCGCACGGCGTGTGCGGCCGCGACCTCGGGGCCGTGGCGAACCGCGTCGTCGGCGGCCGCGAGCGCGCCGTCGCCGTCGCCGGCGGCGAGGCGCAGGAGCGCGAGCGTGCGGTGCGCCGCGACGTCGGCCGGGCGCGCGGCGAGCAGCGTCGCGAGCAGGGCGCGCGCGGCGTCGAGGCGCCCCGCTTCCACGTAGGCGGCGGCGAGGTTGGCCGCGATCTCGTGTTTGTCGGGATGGGCCGCCCGCAACGCCTCAAGACGCGCGATCGCCTCGTCGCCGCGGCCGCGGGCCAGAAGCTCCGCCGCTTCGAGCATGCGCGCGCCGACGGAGCGCGTGAGCTCGCGCTCGCGGCGGGTCCAGGCGTCGGCGACGCGGCGTTCGCGGACGCCGCGCGCCGCGGGGAGGATCCCTGCGGCTTCGGCGTCCCGGCCGAGGCGCTTCAACGCGGCCGCTTTCAGGAAGGCGACGTCGGGCGCTCCGGGGTCGAGGGCCTCCGCCTGCTCGGCCAGCCGGAGGGCGAGGGCGTCGTCGCGCGCGTCGAGCGCGACTCCCGCGCCGCCGACGAAACCGGCCGGGTCCTCCGGTCGCAGCGCGCGCACGCGGGCGAAGTCCTCCGCCGCGCCGGCGAGGTCGCCGCGGATCCGCCGTAACCGTCCCCGCTCGTGGCGCGCCTCCGGCGACGCGTCGGGGAATGCGGTCACGCACGCGTCGAAGACGGCGTACGCGGCGTCCACGTCGCCGAGGAGCAGGAGGCAGTAGCCGCGCCACGCGCGCGGTCGCGGGTCGCGCGGGAGGAGCTCGGCGGCCCGGGCGAACGCGGTCTCCGCCTCGGCGATGCGGCGATTGAAGTACAGCGCGAGCGCGAGATCGGTCTGCGCCGCGGGGTCGCTCGGCCGCGCGCCGACCGTGGCGCGCAGGCGGGCGATCAGGGCGTCGGCCTCGGCGTCCTCCGGGACCGGCCGCGTCGCGGCCCCGGGAGGCGGAGCGGGCTCCTGAGCGACGGCGACGCCCGCCGCCGCGACCGCCGACGCGAGCAGCCGCCGAAGCGCGCCGCGCATCAGCGGAGGAAACGCGCGGCGAGCGCCTGGACCTCGCCGTCGTCGGGCGCGGCCCGCCGCGCCGCGTCGGCGGCGGCGTGCGCGCCGGCGCGGTCGCCGTCTTCGAGGCGCATCTCCGCGAGCAG
>DASPNK010000033.1:0-3730 GCA_035626575.1 Planctomycetota bacterium
GACTACGTCGCGGACCGCAGCGGCGCGCCGCCCGGAGCGGCGGCCGCCGACCCGGCGACGCGACTCGTCGCGGCCGGCGCCGACGACGCGGCGGCCGAACGCGTCGCCGCCGTCTTGCGCGCCGTGACCGAGGCGGAGTTCGGAGGCGCGCCGCGCCCCGACCTGCGAGCGGCCGCCGAAGAGGCGGTCCGCGAGGCCGAGGCGGCGATCGTGCGACGGGAGGGCCTGTGACGCCGCCGAGGCGCCGAGCGCCGTGCGCCGCCTTCGTCGTCGTCGCGGCGGCGGCCGCCGTCTTCGCGGGCGGGCAGGCCGCACCCGACGCCGAGGCGCGACGGCTGTTCGACGAAGGACGGTTCGCCGAGGCCGGCGCGGCCTACGCGGCGCTGGCCGACGGTCCCGGGGGCCGCGACGTCGACGCCGAATACGGCGCGGCGTTGTGCGCGGCGCGCGCCGGGCGGCCGGCGGAAGCCGCCTGGCGTCTGCGTCGGGCGCTCCGGCTCGCGCCGGGAGATGCGGAGGCGCGGGCGGCGCTCTCCGAGGTCGAAGAGCGCCTCGGCGTCGGCGCGGCGTCGCCCGAGCCCGCAGCGGCGCTGGAGGACGTCCTCGCGCGCGTCTCGTTCGGCGACTGGATGCTCGCCGCCGCGCTCGGCCAGACGCTGGGTTTCGCGGGACTGTTCTTCGCGCGTCGTCGCGGCGTCCGCCGCGTCGCGCTCGTCGTCGCCGCACTCGGCGGTCTCGCCGCGGTCCGCACGGTGCAGGCGCGCTTCTTCCCCCTCGCGCCGCGCGCGACGGTCCTCGCGGACGACGGCCTCCCGGTCGTCGCGCGCGCCGGCGACGAGGCGCGCCGGGAGCGCGTCGCGGCGGGCGAAGAGGTGCGCGTCCTCACGCGACGGGGCGACGGCGCGCTGGTCGCCGCCCGAGGCGGCCGCCTCGCCGTCGCGTCCGCCGCGGCGCTCGGCCTCCACGACTGAACCGTCGTCAGGGACGCGACGGAGCGTCCGGCGCGCTTAGAAGGGCGACACCTCGACGTCGAAACCGTCGTCGTCCTCGTCGGGCAGGTACGCCGCCTCCCGAGTGGTTTCGAGGAACGCCCACAGCAGGTCTTCGGCCGAGACGATCCCCACCAGTTCGCCGTCGGCGAGCACCGGAAGCGCGCCGACCTTCTCGCGACAGAGGATCTCCGCGGCGGCGCGGACGTCGGCCGCGACGGAGACGGTATAGGGCTTCCGCGTCATCGCGTCGGCGACGCGCACGGAGCGCCCGACGAAAAGCCCGTCGGCGCCGTCGACGCGACCCGGGTCGCCGCCGAGGAAGGCGAGCACGTCGCGGTCCGACACGATGCCGACCAGCCGCCCGCGGTCGACCACCGGCAGGTGGCGGATGCGGCGCCGCTCCATCAGCCGCCGCGCGCGCACCAGCGGCGTTTCGGGCGCGACCGCGCGCACCGGCGCGCTCATCCAACGTTCGACCGACCATCGGTCCGCCGTGCGCGCCAGGGTCGGACGCTTGGGCATGGAATCTCTCCCGGGGGCGGCGTGACGCGCGCCCGCCGTGACGTCCCATAGCGCCGGGCGCGGCCCGATGGCGGGATCAGGCGTCCTGGGCGCCCGGCGCCTCGAGGACGACCCGCAAGCCGTCTTCGGCGCTCCGGCCGCCGCGCACGAAGTCGGCCGCGGTCACGCGGTAACCGGCGAGGGGCGGCGCGAGCTTCGAGAGAAGGGACGCGACGTCCGCCGAGAGGACGCCGCGCTCCGCGTCGATCTCCGCCTCCCGCAGCTTCAGCCGCTTCGCGAGGGCCTCCAACAGCTTGCGGGTCACGAAGGCCCGGCCGAGACGGACGCCGAGCACATGGCGGACCTGAAGCGGGAGGCGGACCTCCCCCGTCCGACGGTCGACGGACAGGGGTCCGAAACGCGCCCCGGCGGCGATCCGCCCGAGCCCCTTCACCGGCAGACGTTTGAGCTCGGCTTCGAGACGGCCGCTTTCGTCCACGGAAAGCTCGGCCTCCGCGCCTCGATGAGCCAGTTGGCGCTCCATGTCGCGGGTCCCGATGCGGAATTCCAGCACGGCGTTCTCCGACGCGCGCCCGGCGCGGCGCCGCCCCGGAACGGGAGCCGCGCCGGCGCGTCGTGCCGGCGAACACGGGGACGTCCGGACGTCGCGACGGTCGGGAGCATAGTTTCGAAAGCGCCGTCGCCGCGGCGAAAGCCGGGCGATTCTGCGCCTGAAAGGTCCACGTGTCGAGCAGGTCCTGGGACGTTGTCGTGGTCGGCGGCGCCAACTACGACTTTCTGGTGCGAGGCGGACGACTCCCGAAGCCCGGCGAGACGACGCAGGGCGAAGCGCTGCACGAAGGGTCCGGCGGAAAGGGCGCCAACCAGGCGATCGCCGCCGCGCGCGCCGGGGCACGCGTCGCGCTGATCGCGCGGGTCGGCGTGGACGCGCGGGGCGACGCGGTCGTCGAGGCGGTCGGCCGCGAAGGCGTCGACGTGCGCTGGGTGCGCCGCGACACCGTCGCGCCGACCGGCGTGGCGCTGATCATGGTGGGCGACGACGGCGAGAAGCAGATCCACGTGGCGCCGGGCGCCAACCTGCGCCTCACGCCGGCCGATCTTCCGCCCGACGCGCTCGAGGACGCCGTCGTGGTCCTCGCGCAGTTCGAGGCGCCGCCGGCGACGATCGAGGTCGCGCTCCGCCGCGCCCGGCTCGGCGGCGCCCGCACGGTGCTCGACCCCGCGCCGCCGCGCCCCGGCGCCGAGGAGGTCGTCGCGCACGCGCACGTGGTGCGCCCCAACGCGGTCGAGGCGCGTTCGCTCACCGGCGTCGAGGTCGTCGACTTCGAATCGGCGAGCCTCGCGGCGCGCACGCTCCTGGGGCGGGGCGCGGTCGCTGCGATCGTGCAGGCGGGCGACGCGGGCGACGTGCTCGTGTTCCACAGCGACGACCGCACCGAAGAGCGACGCCTGCCGCGGTTCGAGGTGCCGACCGTCGACGCGACGGGCGCGGGCGACGTCTTCGCCGGGTCCCTCGCCGCGATGCTCGCGCAGCAGCGCCCGCTGCCCGACGCCTGCGTCTACGCGGGCGCCGCCGCGGCGCTGAAAACCACGAAGGTCGGCGCGACCTCGGGGCCGTTGCGCTCGGAAGTGCTGTCGTTCCTCGCCTCGAACCGCTGAGCCGCACGAAGGCCCTGCGACAGGACCCGCGAAGGCCCGCGCGCGGCGCGCAGCGCCGCGACGGCCCCGCATCGTCGACTTTCGGCGGGCGTCGGCGAGTCGGAATTCGCGCACGGCGCCGCAACGCGTCGCTCGCCGATCGACGATGCGGGCGCGTCCTCGGGGGCTGCGCCCCCTCGGCACGACGCTCCGCGGTCCTCGTCGGGCACGGCAAAGGTTCTCCCTCGCCGCGGTGCAAGACGAGGACCGCGGCGGCCCGCGCGCGGCGCGCAGCGACGCGACGGCCCCGCATCGTCGACTCTCGGCGGGCGTCGGCGAGTCGGAATTCGCGCACGGCGTCGCAACGCGTCGCTCGCCGACCGACGATGCGGGCGCGTCCTCGGGGGCTCTGCCCCCTCGGCACGACGCTCCGCGGTCCTCGTCGGGCACGGCAAAGGTCTTCCCTCGCCGCGATGCAAGACGAGGACCTGTACGTTTCCGCCGCCGTGGTCGTCGCCTGGCGTCCGACCGCGGCTGACGGCGACCGGCCGGAGCGCCCTCGATAGGACATGCGCCGA
>DASPNK010000034.1:0-3603 GCA_035626575.1 Planctomycetota bacterium
CTGCCGCTGTGGAACCCGCGGATCCTCTGCGGATCGGCGCACGCGGCGAATCCGATCCCGGCCGTCTTCTACCCGCCCACCTGGCTCCTGCTCCGCGTCGCGCCGGACGACCTTCCGCTCGTCCTCGGCGCACTGCACCTCTTCCTCGCCGCGACGGGGCTCTATCTGTTCGCGCGCGTGGCGGGCTGCGGGATCGCCGCCGCCGCCGTCGGGGGGCTCGCCTGTCAATGGGCGGGCTGGACCGCGGGACGGTTCTTCAACTTCGTGATCGTCGATGCGGCGACGTGGATCCCCTGGATCTTCCTCGGCGCGGAGATGACGCTGCGCGGTCGCCACCGGTCCGGCGCCGCGGTCCTCGCCGCTTCGACGGCGCTCGGCCTGCTCGCCGGGTTCCCGCAGGTCGCCGTCCTCGGCCTGATCGGCGCGGGGCTCTACGCCGCCGCCGGGATCGTCGCCGCGCTCGCCCGCGGGAACGTCGGCGGCGCGACCGCGTCGGGCGGCGCCGCGCTCGCCGGCGTGCTCGTCGGCGCGCTCGCCGCGGCGCCGCAGCTCGCCTTGACGCTGGACGCGCGCGCCGACGCGGAGCGCGACCGCGATTCCGGACGCGACTACGCGAAGGAGACGCTGCGCCCCGGCGGACTGGTCGCCTTGACGGTTCCGGCGCCGTTCGGCGGCCCCTACGTGAAGTCCGCGATCTTCCCGCCCGACGCCGGCGATCCCGACGTGGCGCGCCACTCCGCGCGCCATTACCTCGCGGCGCTCGTCGTCGGCGACCGCCTCGAAGGCGGCGCGGTCGTGCTCGCGCCGAACGTGAACAACGCCAGCGAGCTGGCGCTGTACCCAGGGGTCGGCGCAGCGTGGCTCGCCGTGCTCGGGCTTCGGCGGCGTTCGGCGCGCGCGTCCGCGTCGCTCCTTGCGGTCGGCGTCGCCGCCGGCTTGTTCGCCTGCGGCGCCTGGACGCCCGAGGAGGAGCCCATCCGGGCCGTGCTGCTCGCGGGGGCGCCGATCCGCGCGACCGCGCTGCTGACGGTCGTCCTGCCGGCGCTCTTCGCCTTCGCCGTCGACGCGGCGCTCAGGCCGCCGGAGGGCGCGCGCCGTCGCGGCGTCGGCGTCGGCGGCGCCGCGGTCGTGCTCGCGACCCCGCTCGCCGTCGCGGCGGGGGCCGTGCTTCTCGCGCCGGATCGGGTGTGGCACGCGGCGCTCGAGCTCGCGCGCGCCCGCGGTCTCGACGTCGCGTTCGGCGTCGGGCCGGACGTGCCGACCTCTCAAATCCTCCAAGCGTTGAAGCCCGCGCTGGACGACGTGCGCCTGCAGCTCCTCCGCGGCGCCGGGTTCCTCGCGGCGACGGCGTTCGGGTTCGCGATCGCGCGCCGGGCGCCCCGCGCGGCGTGGGTGGTGATCGCCGCCGCGACGCTCGGCGATCTCGGCGGCGTCTTCCTCGACTGGGTGCGCCCCGTCGCGGCGGGCTCGGGGCTTCGGCCGGAGACTCCCGCCCTCGCCTATCTGCGCGAACGTTCGGGCGGACGTCGCTTCGCCCGCGTCGGCGCGAACGTCGAGGAGGCTCAAGCCGACGTCCACACGCTGTTGACGCCGAACATGGGCGTCCACCACGGCCTGAACGACGCGCAGGGTTATCGCGAGCTGATCCCGAGGCGGACGCTGGCGTTGTTCCAGGGCCTCTCCGTCCTGCAGAACGGCTCGGGCCTCGCCGGCTTCGCGCTCAAGGACGCGTCGTCGCCGATTCTCGACCTCGCGGGCGTGAAGCACCTGATCGCGACACGCCCGCTGGAGAACGAGCCGGACTTCGCCGCCGGCGGTCTGCGCCGCGCCTTTCCGCCGGCGGAGTCCCGCCCGGCGGGCGCGCCGCTCGACGACGTCGTGGTGTACGAGAACGAAAGCGTACTGCCGCCGGTCTTCGTCGCGCCGCGGGCGGAGGTCGTAGACGACGAGTCCGCCCTCGCCGTGCTGCGCGGCGCCGCGGGGCCCTTCGATCCCCGGAAGCTCGCGTTGATCCACGCGCCGCCCGCCGCGCCGCTCCAAGGCGATCCGGCGCTGACCGGCGACGCCGTCGCCGAACTGGTCGACTCCTTCCCCGGCGCGGCCCGGTGCCGCGTCGACGCGCGCGGCCCCGGCTACCTCGTCTGGACCGAAGCGTGGGATCCGTCGTGGGCCGCGTACGTCCGCGCAGGCGACGCGCCGCCGCGGCGGATCGAGGCGCTCCGCGCCTACGGCGCCTTCGTGGCGGCGCCGTTCGACGTCGGGACGACGCAGGTCACGTTCCGCTACGAGCCGCGGGCCCTGCGCAAGGTGCGGCTCGCCTGGATCGCGGCGCTCGGGCTCCTGCTCCTGGCCGCCGCTTTCGTCTTCCTCCGGCGCACCCGGTCGGCGGCGCCGGACGACGCCGCCGCGGCGCCCGCGCAGAGGGTTCCGCCGACGCAGGCGCCCGCCCCGACGCCGGGGTCGCTCGAGGCCCGCGCGTCGGCGCCCGACCTCCGGTGAAGACGCGGCGGCGCGCGCCATGGCCCGCGCCGCGGCGTGGGGCCTCGGGCGCCGATAGGTAACCTCGCTCGGCGAGGCCCCGCCCCGCCGACGACGTCATCCATGCACGGCGCCGCGAAGGTCTCCATCATCGTCCCCGCCCACAACGAGGAGGCGACCATCGGGCAGGTGGTCCGCGACTTCCTCGCCCACCCCGCGACCGACGAGGTGCTGGTGGTGGCGAACAACTGCCGCGACGCCACGCGGGCGCGGGCCGAAGAGGCCGGGGCCCGCGTCGTCGAGGAGACGGCGCCCGGTTACGGGTGCGCCCTGCGGCGCGGCATGGACGACGCGACCGGCGATTACCTCGTGCTGGTCGAAGCGGACGGGTCGTTCCGCGCGCGCGATCTCGACAAGTTCCTGAGCTACCTGCCCGACTGCGCGATGGCGGTCGGGACGCGCACCACGAAGCAGATGGTGCAGCAGGGGGCCAACATGGACTTCCTGCTTCGCTGGGGAAACGTCGCGGCGGCGAAGATCCTCGAACTCCTGTGGTACTTCCCGCACGAGCCGCGCCTGACCGACGTCGGCTGCACCTACCGCGCGCTGCACCGCGGGGCGTGGCGCGTCATCCGCGGCGGTCTGACCGAATCCGGGCCCGCGTTCTCGCCGGAGATGATCTGCGAGTCCATCCGGCACGGATTGCGGATCATCGAGATCCCCGTCCACTACTACAACCGCGACGGCGGCGAGTCGAAGCACAGCAAAGGGCTCCGCCAGATCTCGCGGACGGCGTTGAAGATGCTGCGCGCCATCTTCCGCAAACGCTTCGAGAAGATGCCGGCGCACGACGGCGCGGCCGACGCCGTGCCCGGAACCCTCCGCGCCTGAGACGCTTTCGCCGTCGCAACCTGCGACCGCGCACGGTTTTTGTCGGGATCGCGAACCGCCCGAAGTAACATCCGGCGGCCGTCTCTCCGGCGGCCCCCGCCTCCTCGGCGGGCCTTTTCAGCGCGCGAGTCGACATGATGTTCCGATGTTTGGTCGCGGCGGCGGGCGCCGTCGCGTTCGCCGTCCTCACGGCCGCGCCGGCGGCGGCGCAGACGCCTTCCGGCAGCGGGCTAC